>JBJTRR010000353.1:0-10030 GCA_046076185.1 bacterium
GGCCGATTGTGCCCTGCCCAACACACCCGCAGCTGCGATCATCGATACAACCACGGCTAATACAGCGGCTTTTCCATTGATTTTCGGAAATGACCAATCCTGTCGCGGCATGGTGCGAAACTCCAGCGGGTGCATGGGCCTGCGATTCTCTTACTGATCGCGAATTCCCCCACATTAACCCTTTTGCACCTGCATGAAAAGAGCTATGGCCCTGCAAATCATCGGTCTCTCGTTCGCATTAACAAACCTATGCCAGTGAAATTCGATCAAGTTATCGCTACAATCGATACAGTTGGTCGAAGTTTCCGCAACGGGGCGTTTCATCATGATCTTCATCGGACGAATTCTGCTGGCCTTGCTATCGGCAATCATTGTCGCCGAGGCTGTCTATGGTTTCGGCCTCTACAACAGCGTTCAGTCGATTCCACGGGAACCGATCACCGTGGGAACCGAAGTGGAAAACGCGTTAAACAAACCCGGCCCGCTCAGCGAAGTTGTCAACACCGTTCTGCGTGCGCCCATTGAAGCTCCTACCCCTGCTGATCGCGTGCCGCCCCCCCTGCCCCCGACACCTCGCCAAGTGGCCGCCGCCAAAGCAAAAGCCGAATCTGAAAAGAGTAACATCGCAAAACCGCCCGCCGAAGCTGCAAAGCTTTCATCAATCGCGGCAAGTTCGGCACCGGCTTCTTCAACCACTGTCCAGGCAAAAGCACCCGCACCGCCACCACCACCCGCACCCCGGCCTGAATCAAGCGCAAAACCACCAGTACCTGCTCCGACAGCTGCCAGTTTACCACCAGCCAAGCCTTTGGAAGTGGCGGCTGCCACCACAATCGCCTCGACCCCCAAAGCCGACACCCAGCCTGGCAAACCCGCTCTGTCATCGCTGAAACCTGAACCGGCCCCCTTCCCGCGGCCTGCTCTTGGGCCCGTCACCACGCCTCAGGCTCAGTACGAGCAAGCCATCAATGCCCTGCATGAGATGGGTGCAAGCATCAAACAGGCCATCGACCGTGCCGGTCAGCCTTTGCCAAATCGCTTTGATGTAACCATCGACCCGGCCCCCAACGGTGGAGGCCAGACTCGTCTTAACCCCCGTACCCAACGAGACCTGGGCCAGCTCATAGCCAACATGGGCGATTCACTGCACACGCTGAACCTGAGAAACCTTGGCCTGGGTAATCTCGCCAATTTCGGCCCCATGCCCGGCCTTGTCAGGCTTGACCTCACCGGCTCCGACTTCCTCAACATCAACCCGCTCACTCGCTGGCCGGCACTTGAAGAGCTGAACGTATCTCGTACGCATGTCGATAATATGAACCTTGCGGCACAAATTTCTATGCTCCGAGTGCTCAATCTCTCTGGCTCAAACACCTTTGACATTACCCCGCTGGCTTCTCTCGTCGGGCTTGAGGAGCTTTATCTGTCTGACACCAGAATCACCAGCGCATCGGCCGCGGGCTCGTTGCCCAGGCTCAAGCTGCTCGACCTTTCTGGTACATCCATTACAGAAGTCACACAGCTTTCCGCCGCAGGCATGCTGCAGCGGTTGAGCCTGGCCCGAACCGGAGTGACAAACCTATTCGGCATGGCCCAGTGCCGCCGCCTGGTGGGCCTTGACCTCAGCGGATGTGTATCGCTGAAATCGCTCGACGGAATCCAGAATCTCGATTCGCTTGAAACCATCAGCCTTTTTCAGGTGCCGCTCAGCGACTTTTCCGCCCTTGTCAGTCTGCCGAATCTGACCACAGTCGAACTTTCCAGATCAGGTCTGAAATCATGCATTGATCTGACACCACTCAAACATCTGCGAAATCTCTACATTCGCAGCCTTGAATTGCAATCGGCAGAAAAGCTGTTGGAAATAAAATCTCTGCAGTTGGTTGATCTTACCGGCAGCAGGTCATCATCAGGGCTATCGCTTGATGATGTGGCTGCAAAACTCAAATCAGCCAGCGTGAAGGTCGTAAAATAATCAAATTGCAATAAAACCTGGTGAAACCCATGAAAAACAGACTGATTTCATTCTTTTCAATCCTGATTGCATTTCAGGCTTCAGTGATTCATGCCCAGGCCAGTAAACCCAATGTTATTCTGATTATTACTGACGACCAGGGCTATGGCGATATCGCTGCTCATGGCCACCCGTTCGTGAAAACACCAAATCTTGATCAGCTACACAAGTCGTCTGTAAGGCTGACCAATTTCCATGTCATGCCACTGTGTGCGCCCACCCGGGCCATGCTTATGACAGGCAAAAACCCGCTGGAAAGCGGCGTCTGGGCCACCGTTCTGGGCCGCTCCATACTGCCGCCGGAAGGCCTGACGATGCCGCGGCTCTTTTTGCAGAATGGCTATTCCACAGGCATGTTTGGTAAATGGCATCTGGGCGATAACGCCCCTGCCCGACCCCATGACAAAGGCTTCCAGACAGCCATCTATCTCGGTGGTGGCGGCATCGGCCAAACCCCTGACTACTGGGGCAACGACTATATCGACGACACCTACTACAAAAACGGCAAGCCCGTTCAGGCCAGTGGCTATTGCACCGATTTCTTCTTTCGTGAAGCCATGAATTTCATCAGAGAAAATCGCGAAAAACCATTTTTTGCTTACATTGCCACCAATGCACCGCATTCACCCTACATTCCACCACCCGACCTGGCCCAGGCCTATCGCGCTATACCCGGCATTGATAACCCCACGGCCGCTTTTTACGCGATGATCGAAAATATCGACACCAATATCGGCCGACTCAATTCATTCCTCACAGAAAATCGGCTTAATGAAAATACAATCCTGATTTTCATGACTGATAACGGCACAGCCCAGGGCCTTAAAGCACCTGGCGCATTCAATGCCGGCATGCGTGCTGCCAAGGGTGCCCTTTATGAAGGCGGGCATCGTGTGCCCTGCTTTATTCGCTGGCCAGGCGGTCAGTTGCCACAGAATGGCGGTATGGATATCGCAGACCTGACTTCCGGAATCGATATTCTGCCAACACTGGCTGGTCTTTGCGGCCTTGATTTGAAATCAGAGGCGAAAAACCAGGTTCAGGGTATCGATCTCTCACCCCGACTCAGGGGCAATGAAATGAAATCACTCACTGAGCGATTTCATTTCGTACAGTTTTCGCAGGAGGATCTTCCGCCCGAGAAAAACCGTGCAGCCGTAATGCAGGGGCCGTGGCGGCTTATTAATCACAAAGAACTTTACAATATTGAAGACGACCCCGGACAAAAGCAAAATATCATTGATAAAAATCCGGAAAAAGCAGCCGAACTGGCCAACGTTCATAACACCTGGTATGAAAAAGTTAGCCCCGACCCAAAAAAGATGAACCCGATCTGGGTGGGCAGCCCGCTAGAAAACCCCGTTCACCTGAATGCCATGGACTGGCACACCGGCTCAAATCCGGGGAACCTCGCATGGAATCAACCCGCCATCCGCCGTGGTATGAAAAGCACTGGCTTCTGGGCCATTGACGTTCGGCAGGCAGGCGATTATCAAATTCGCCTGCGCCGCTGGCCAGTTGAATCCAAATTGAAAATCGATGAAAAGCCGATTAACCCAAACCAGCCTGCAATCGCACAGGCCAGACTTGCCATCGGTAGCCAACAGGCCACCAAACCGGTCAATGCTTCACAGGAATTGATTGGATTCCAAATGAAACTCAATTCAGGCCAAATTGAACTCAAAGCCGATTTTCTTGATGCTTCCGGGAACATCCTGTTTGGTGCTTATTATGTCGAAATGACATTGATCAAAACCCGATAACCTTTAAATAACAGCGAAATACAATAAAATTCAGCTGTGTTATATTAAACTCTGTTCGGTTTTCATTGGTTTTGTCCAGATTTCATCGTTGCGTTAAGTCAATACCATTGATAATATCTGACAACATTGAGAATCAGTCGATTAATTCGGTAAGCGATTGAATTCCCGGTCCGCCTATAGAGGTTTAACCATGCACACGATGGCAAAAATGGCAATGATAAGCTTTGTTCGATCAACTCGTCCCACACGCCTGTTAATCCTGCCAATTTTCATCTTACTTCTGTCTTTTCAGGTTTCAATTCAGGCAGATTTTATTGATCTGAACCCTAATACAACAGGCTATTTCACTGCCGATACCACTTATGCATGGAATAACACATCTTCGCTTGGTAATGTTTTATCGACCATGATTGGCAGCACTCAGGGTCTTCTGGCAAACAAAGAACACAGATCCTACATGATTTTTGACACTTATCAGGTCAATTCGGGCATCATCAGTGCCTCAATCCGTTTTGGTGTTTCATCGTGGTATAACTCGCGAGGCGGCCAGCCCACCGGCACATTTTCCATAAATGTCGGCCTGCCCACAGGTTTCACTGCGGCAGACTACGCCACCAACTACCCCATGTACACCAGCACCGGCATGCCCCTTTATCAATCGCTTGATACTTATTCTATTGCCAGTGTGCCGGTTACCGTTGCCCCCAACACGGCCCCTGTCAGTGGTCAGGTGGTCTGGTACACCGTCAATCTGCCGCTCGGCTTTATTTCGGCGTTTAATCAGACACGCCTCAACGGGTCGCGATATCTGACATTATCGGTCACCGCAACAAACCCCTCTACGAATAAGGCCGAGATCTCACAGATGGCACCCGATGGCACAGTTCTTCGCGTTAATACCATCTCAAGCACGCCCGAGCCTGTTTCAATGATCAGCCTGGCTGTCGGCCTTGGGCTGATATTTGTGCGCAAGCGTTTCTGCAAAGCCTGATTTCTGGCTGGTTTCACCTGCAGGGCCTGAAACATCAACCTGGTTTCGGGCCGTCACCTTGCTTGGCCAGCGAGCGATTCAAGGCCCAGGCTCTGTCCGGATCATCGGGCTTCTGAGTTGGCGGGAACGGGCAAAGTGGCACGCTTTCGGTCGGTTCGCTCAGCACTTCGGCCACCGTGGTGTTGCAAAATGCGTTTTCCACCATCGCCATCGCCATATCCATGCGTGCATGCAATGGGCAGAGTGTCGAACCATGCGATGAAATGCCCAGCGGGCAGGTTTTGATCCGCTGAATCGGCTCAACAGCGTTCACCACTTCCAGCAACGTCAGGTTTTCCGGCATCTTGGAAAGGGTGATCCCGCCCCCCAGGCCACGCTGGCTTTTCACCAGCCCAGCCTTTCGCAGGCCACTTAAAATCTTTGCCAGATATGCCCGGGGCACATGTGTTGCATCTGCCACTTCCTCAGTGGTGCTCGCCTTTGGGGCCTGCTGAGCCAGGTGCACTATCGCTCGCAATGCGTATTCCACAGTTTGGGTGAACATGCCATATCTCCGTGATCTCTTAGAGTTATAGATAAATATATCCAGTAAACAACCAATACAAAGAGAATTTTGAGAAACTTCTTATCTCATTAAACTATATCTGACCGACCACTTCAAATTTCGAATTGTTTTAAGAAATTCCGAGTGATATTGAAAAAAGGCGAGGGGTTTCCTCCTCGCCTTTCAATCCGCTTACTTTCAACTGAATTCACTTCTTTTTGGCGTCGTAAGAGGCGCCTTCTTCGTTCCTGACCGCCTCATCCTGCTTTTTGATCTCTGCCTTCTCGGCATCGGTCAAAGGCTTCAGTTTGGACGGGTCGGTCACGGCTTCACTGCCTGATCCGCAACCGGCAAGAACCGAGCAAGTCAGCAGACCAATCAGCTTCACTTTGATATTCATCGGAATTTCGTTCTCCATGAGCCGAATCAATAAGAATCGGCACTGATCGGCTCGTTATCGTCAATCACGCACAGACGTCTGTGAGTGCTGGCATCGACAGTGAATTTGATGAACTTGACAGAGCCATCGCCAAAGGCTGCATTGTAGCCACCTGCATGCGAGCTACCGAAGAAACGACGCCACAAATTACTGCCCGTGTTCGGTGATGGCGGCGTATTACACACACCATTCAGGGCAGCCGTCTGAAAATCGCTCATCGGAACAAAGTGGAACCGAATCACGCACTCGTCCCAGCCCGCGTTGTTCCAGCGCTCATTATCGCCACCGTCGGCACCCCAACGCGAAGGCGGCAGGCACTTCTCACCGACAATAATTGAGTTGGATGTGCCATCTGTAAAGTCTGACAGTCGTCGCTTCGCACCCTGACCGCTCCAGACAATTGCTCCCTTTCGGCCACCTGTATTGCCTAGATTAACAGGTGTCCGCTCATCGGCGATTGGTGTCATCCCGTTTGGGGCTGGCGGTACAAACTGTGTCGTGCTGAAATTGCTGCTTGTGCATTCGTAAATTTGTCCCTGGAAGAAACCCGCACAACCTGCGTAATCATTCCGATAGGTCGGAGATGTACCATAGCCCTGCACAGCGCGACGTGAAGGACAATAAAAACTTGAAATCCCGACACGGGCTACATCGTCTTCACCGTTAAAATTCGTGGGACGACCGGTGTGAATGGCCGGAACACTGAAATTTGCAAGATTGTAAACCTGTTGTTGCTCCATGTAAGGCATAATCTTGAAAAAGTGATTCCAGCCATTCGGATGGGCCGCATTGCAACATGTAGTCGTGCCATATTGCGAGCCAAGAGTCTCCGTATAGTTAGAACCACCAGGGTCAGGTGCACCTGAGGTTGTCACTGCATTCGGGTCGCCATCATATGGCCCTTGTGGAAAGTGGCCGTTGGCACTTTCAAAATTCATGAAACCAAGACCAATCTGCTTCAGATTGTTTACACACTGGGCACGACGGGCAGCCTCGCGGGCTGATTGAACAGCAGGCAGAAGAAGAGAAATCAGTACGGCGATGATCGCAATCACCACCAGCAATTCGATTAGTGTAAAAGCTCTTGAATGAGCCTTTGCAGAACGATTCATATAATCACTCCAATAGGAATTGAAGCCTCTCGATTGGGTTTGATACCGCAATTGAAGTCTATGGATTATCTTGATATTTGAATGAATGGCCTGTGAATTAATGATGAAAACACTGTTTTTTACTATTTCTTCATGATTTTATCAAATTGTCTTAATGCAACTTTAGCGTATGTTTCAACAAGTCTTAATTCAATCTTAATCATCTTGAGGCAATATATTTTGAATCAAGAAAAGGAGTAAAAATGCGTCTTCTACTGATCCTGCTCGCCCTCCTGCCGGTGTTTCCCACGGTCACTGACAATTTGCATGCTGAGGATGTAGAAACGCCACTCTACACCAACTGGTCAAAGTTCCCAGTGGGAACAAGTGTCACTCAAAAATCGACTGTTACTGAAAATAATGTCAGTGTAATCACAACAACAATTACCACGCTTATATCCAAGACTGAGAGAAATTTAATTTTATCAAAAGTAGTATCCAGTAACGCGACTGGCACACTGATAAAAAACGATCCAATTGAATCAACCATAAACCGCATGTTCCCCGTGCTTCCGGGCGTTGATAAAACCAAAATTGGTCGGCCCCAGGGCTCTCAGGCCAGTGGCATGGAATCTATCGAAATTCTTGGCAAGAAATACAACGCCGAATGGTATGACACAAAATCTCAGACCGAAGCTGGCCCTTCACTTACACGCACATGGATCAGCATGGATTTTCCAAACATGCTTCTCAAGTCAGTGACGGAAGTAAAGGCCGCCAATAAAAAAGTAAATATCGAAGTAACCGAAATGAAAATCCCCTGACTAAAGCCTCTCTCAAAAGTCTTTTTTTGCGGCATTAAATATTTTGTTTGATGCCGCTTATTTATTTACCAGCCTTTAATTTCAACCAGTGATGCACCAGGCTGGCCATGATGGAAAATACGCCCAGAAATCCGCCACAGAATACGCCGCCAAAGGCACCCAGAAAAATAGCAGTTGCCAGTGGCTCGTTCGGCTTAGGCTTCCATTGTAAAATAAAAACTTCTGGCGTCACCGTGCCCGCAACATAGCCGAAAAGCCCGCCCATTAACATGCCAGCCAGTGCTGCTGCCGATACCAACAGAAACACCCGCAATGCGGTGAATTGCATTTCAAATGCTCCTGATTTTAAGCACTGCCTTTATTTCAGTTTCAGCTTCCAGCCTTCAAGCTCGGGCATCTGCTCATGTCGGGTCATATCAAAATGCAAGGGTGTCACAGTGACATAGTTGTCAGACAGTGCCGTGACATCCGTCTCAGGCCCTTCCAGATGATATGGCGGCTGATATGTCATCCAGTAATAAGTGCGGCCACGCGGGTCTTTTCGCTTCTCAAAGCCTTCGCCATAGCGGCCGATGCCCATCGGCACCACCTTCACGCCCTTTGGCTCGCCGCGCAGGTGGCTTGGCAGGTTTACATTAAAAAGGCTGCCTTTGGGCGGATTATTGGCCAGAATCTGCCCAATCACATCAACACCAATCCGCGCTGCTCGTGGATAATCAAAATGCTCGGCGAATTCCAGGCTCAAGGCAATCGAAGTGATCCCGAAAAACGCCCCTTCAATCGCAGCCGCTACCGTGCCCGAATAAAGCACGTTGATACCCGAATTCGCACCGGCATTGATGCCTGACACAATCAGGTCTGGCGGCTTTTCCAGCAGTTCATAAACCGCCAGCTTAATGCAATCGGCCGGGCTGCCTTCCACCGACCAGCCCAGCGGCGTGCCATCAGCATCGTCAACCAGCTTCGTGATCAGCGGGTCGAGAATCGTGATCGAATGGCCCACGCCCGACTGCTCCATATGCGGGGCCACCATCGTCACCCGACCCAGCCTCGAAAGCTCGGTGCGTAAAGCCCGAATGCCCGGAGCGAAAACCCCATCGTCATTGGCCAACAGGATTTCCATCTTCCCTATCCTTATATCTGAACCCGGCCCGGGCTAAGCCATCGCGGCATGTTTCACGCATCTTTAAGCCTGAATCGTAATCGCTCCGGCCATGGCAAGTCAACTGAATCAGACAATTGCCAAAGTACGTTGAGAATTCAGACCCGATTCAGGCCACCTGCCTTTACTTCTTCTGCAAGATCACAAAGAAGTTTTCGCTCAAATCCGGCAGCGGTTTTGATTGATCCGTTATGTTACTGAAGCCGGCTTCCGACATCTCCTTCAAATAAACCGAAAGCGGTGCCCGGGCATGGCCTTTGACAAAATCGCTCGCCCCTTCCTTCATTTCAAAATCAATCACCACCAGCCGCCCGCCCGGCTTCAGACTCTTATGAAACGAGGCCAGAATTTTCCCGGGCTTTTCGAAATGATGATATGTCGCACAGACAAATATCAGATCAACGCTTGCCGGCTCAAGCAGCGGCGAGTCCTGAGTACCCAGGATCGCTTTGATATTCGCCTGGCCATCCTTTTTCGCTCGCTCGCCAATATATTTGACAAACGAAGGTGATATATCCACTGCATAAACCTTGCCGCCAGGCCCGACCTGACCCGCAAAAAGCCTTGAAAACAGACCTGTTCCGGCACCAACATCAGCCACTGCCTGCCCCTTCTGCAGCTTCAGCGCACTGACAACCTCGGCCCTTTTGGCGTAAATGTCTCGATTGCTACTCTCAAACCGCTTGACATAACTCTCAACATCAAGTTCCGGGTCAAGAAATTTCCTGTTCTCCTCGGCTGCGTGGTTGCCATCCTTGTGCTTTGCTTTTGCCTTATCCTGCGTTTTTTTCGCTGCCGGGGCTTCCTGTGCATTGCCTGAAGACACAGCACCCGCAAGATATCCAGCCAAAAGCACCAGAAAAATTCGCTTCATCGTCATAGCTCCTCCCCATGGGCTCGCAATATGTTTCTGCAAAGTCTAGCAAGTCTGCCTCACAACATCCATAACTTATCGGTTATAAAGCCTGGTCTCTGGCATAAGTCAGCAGCTGATCGCATTTTTTAATTATCCTGACTATAATATGATCACGTGTCTGCCCGCCATTGAGCCGAAGGCCCTGAATGCGATGAAACAAGCGAATCTGATTTCAATGGTTTTACTTTTGGCAGGCCTGCTGCTGAATCCGGCCATCGCCGAAGATAAAAAGCCTGAAGTGGCCGACCCGCAGACGGGTCAATCGTTTGAGGTGCCATATCTGCTG
>JBJTRR010000354.1:0-1557 GCA_046076185.1 bacterium
GGATCGCCTCCTACTTCAAAAGGGTTATAGGCCTTGCCCAGATAAACAGCCCCCTGATAGCCAAAGGCTTCAGCCTTTGGGATGGTGATATAAGGTGGCATGGGAGGCTGAAGCGAACCAAGCGAGCGGGCAATGACTGAACCAAACGCCGGCTTTTGAGGCGCATTACGTGCCAGAGTGGGCCCAAAATGCCCGGTCAGCATCCAGTGGGCCGAGGGTGCGTGAATCCCGTTTTCATGATGCACTGATCTGACAATTGAAATCTTATTCATCATGCGGGCCTGATAAGGCAGGCGATCGCCCAGTACAAGGCCGGGCACGCTTGTGCCTATGGGCTTGTACATTCCGCGATATTCGACAGGTGCATCAGGTTTGAGATCCCATGTATCCTGCTGGCTGATGCCGCCATCAGTCCAGAAAACGATAATCGATTTACCGCCCCGGCCTGATTTTTCAGTCGATGCCCGAGCTTCAGCCGCCAGCATGCCCTCAAGGGAAAGACCCAGCACCGGCACACCAACCTGCAGAAAATTTCGCCGCGTCAGGCCGGCACAGTTGCGAAATCTGTTCCCCTGAAGTGCAAGCATGGCGTGACCCTAGTGATTGAAAAGAAATTCGTTAGTGGCCAGTAGCGACCAGACAAGTGACTGAATTGCTTCCGGGCGATTTGTCTGCCGCTCAAGGAAGCCGACTGAGGCACGTTTTTCTTCAGGCCGGGGCGGGCGCGACAAAATTCTTACAAACGACAGATGAACGATTTCATCAGCATTTTTGCCGCTGGTCGCCAAAACGGCTGGAAACGAAGCTGGTGCCGAGAGCTTTCGCTGAATCTCGGCAGAGTTCACAAGTTCCAAAGCCTGGTGCAGTGCAGGGGCGTCAACGCGTTCGCATTCACAGGCCGTAAGCCGGGCAGGGCGGCCAAAAATATCAAGAAACGGGGCTGCAACATTTTCATCGGGAAGTTCAATTGCCCGCGTGCCTGGTGGCATACCAGGGAAGTCAGTGGCGACACCCAGAACCTGGCTGATGGCGTCGAGCAGTGGCTCGGCGGGTATGCGACGACTATAAAATCGCGAAAATGATTGCATGTCGCCCTTGTTTCCCGGCTCGGATACACTTGTAATTTGATAGGCATAACTGCCAGTAATCTGGCGGATCAGGTGTTTTATGTCATAGCCATGCGACACAAAATCGGCGGCAAGGGCGTTGAGCAGTTCAGGATTCGAAGGCGGATTCGTACTTCGGGCATCATCCAGCGGGTGAACAATCCCACGCCCCATGAAGTGGGCCCAGAGACGATTGACAACGGTTCTTGCAAAAAACGGGTTCTCAGGGCTCGTCATCCAGCGGGCAAGGCTTTTTCGCGGATCATCCAGCGGGCCTATTTGAAATTCATTTTCACCCAATGGGCGAGGCCGCATTTCCGCCCCTGTTCTGGGATGCACCACCAATCCTTTCGGGGCAAGGTAAATCACTTCGTCGGTCGGCACCTCAGCATCCGCAAAGCCGCCCTTACGGCCCACTCTGGCAAAAACGGCGGCAAGACCGTAGTAATCA
>JBJTRR010000355.1:0-1552 GCA_046076185.1 bacterium
GGAAAAACCGGTTAAACTGGCGGCAAAGCCTGAGGCAATGCCAGATGATATTGGCCTGGTGCCACTCGATGAAAAACCTGTAGCTCATGTTGTCGCGGGCAAAAATCAATCAGTCAAGAGTGTTGATCCAGAAGAGGATGAGAATTCGCTAATTGATTTTTACACACCGCCGGGGCAGCAACCAGTTAAGTCTCAACCTGCAAAGCCGGTGGCGAATGCAGTCACATCAGCAGATGATGACATGTTGATTGAGTTATTGCCGATTGATGATACGCCGGCGGTGGCAACGCAACAGGCAAAGGGCAGGGCAGGAGGAAAACCGGCAGAAAAGGCGGCAGCGAAATTCAGCCAGACGGTCGAGCCGAGTTACACGGGCCTGAGGGTGCCTTTGGAGTGGGTTTTTGTGGCTGATTCGCCGATTGAGGCGGTGCATTTGGCGGGTGAAAGCCAGATGATGATGGTGCGGGATCAGTCGGGCCGGACACAGGTGATTTCAACCGAGGGCGAGATTCTGGCAAGCGACGTGGCCAGTGACATTATACGTTTGTCAGCGGCTGATCAGTCGGGTGAGCTGGCGGCCATGATTCTTGGCAAGCGTAAGATGGTGTTTCTTGACTGGGACTTGAATTTGCTGGTGGAAAAGACGCTACATTCCGAGCCGGTGGCACTGGCGGTTGATTCGCTTGGGCTTTATGTGGCTGTCTCGTTTCCTGGTAAGGAGACGTGGATATTTACGAGGCAGGGGAAGAAGGTTGCTTCGTTTGACACGCGCCAGCCGCTGGCCCGGATTGCCTTTGTGCCTGGCAGCGCAAGGCTGGTGGGTGCTACGACATTTGACCAGCTTGTGTGCGCTGAAATTACGACCGATAAAGGCGGTTATTACGATGCCGAGCTTGTGTGGCAGCAGAACACGGGCATAGGGATTGGGCACTTGCATGTGATTGGCGGCAATGGCAAGGTGCTGGCTTCGTGTAATAACATGGGCCTGCAGAGGCTTGATCTGGACGGTGAGAACGAAGGTACATACCAGCTGGGCGGGACGGTGATTGAATCGGCGGCCGACTTCCCGGGCCGGTTCTTCATGGCATCGACACTTGAAGGATCGCTGCTGGCGGTGAATTCCAATGGATCAATCATGTGGGAGCACACCAGGGGCGGGCCATGGAGACACCTGACAGTTGACCCACTGGGTCGATTTGCAATGGCGGCGTCGGCGGTGGGCGAGCTGGTGTGCATGGATTTATCCAAAGAGCTGAAGGGGCGGGCTGATCATGCAGCCGTGCGGGTGATTGGGGCAACAGGCGAGGGAGGATCGACAAGTGTCAAGACGCCGGAATGGTCGATGCGGGTGGCCGATCCGAATGAGGATATGTCGGCCTTTGGGCTGTGTGTGGGTGAGAAGCCGTTTCGGGCCTGTGTTCTTGACAACCGTAAGCGGCTGACATGCTTCACGCAGGCGGGCGACGAGGCGGAAGCCCTGCCGGGCATGAGCGGGTCGGGGCGGCTGATGAAGGCGGAAGAAGGCTGGCTGGCGGTGGGCACAGAGCAATCG
>JBJTRR010000356.1:0-8294 GCA_046076185.1 bacterium
TTTCAGGGAATCAAATAGGTTGTTCGCGGCAGCTAATTGACTGACTATACTTGTCGGTGGGTAGGAACTATATTTAATAAATCGATCAAAGCCGTCAAGCAATAAATCAGGTTTTACTGGAATTTCTGTAAAATTTCATGAATGATTCGCAGTTTTGTGAAAGATGCTGCAGTATTTACAAAAAAGTTGGGAACTGTTTCTCAAAAATGATTGCTCTGACACTGATATGTTGCAAAAATTTGGTTAGTGCAGAACGGTTCTCGTGAAAGAGCGAACAATAAATCAGAACAAGGAAGAGCCATTGATGGATCGGATAAATAAAACATTTAAACTTTGTAGAGCAATGCTTTTCTATGGCCTCGTCATTGTCTTGATGCAGCATGCTTCGCTTTTTGCTCAGGAATTGGCCCCAGTTCCACGATTTCTGGCTGAGTGGAAGCCACTTGTGGGGAAAAATCCAGTCTTTCAGGGGTCTGCCGGAGAAAACTGGGATGCCAAAATCAGAGAGCGGGGCTGGGTTGTTCGAACCGCTGACGAATGGCGACTCTACTACACAGGCTATAACGTATCCAAAACTTCAAAAACCGACCTTCGGCGGCTTGGGCTGGCTGTTTCAAAAGATGGGATCAACTGGAAACGGGCTGCCGGACAACCCTTGGTGGATGAACACTGGATTGAAGACCTTGCCATCGTGCAGCACAATGGCTTGTGGATCATAGTAGCGGAAGGCCGAGACGATATTGCCCACAGCTTTATTTCAAGAGACGGGTTGAAGTGGGATCGGGAAGGGCCTCTGGATATTCATCTGACAAGTGGCGAACCGATATCAGCAGGGCCTCGCGGCACGCCTTATCTTATGTTTGAGAAAAGCGAATGGTGGCTTTTTTATGAAAGAGGCGATGCCGGTGTCTGGCTGGCGAAATCAAGTGATAGAAAAGTCTGGAAAAATGTTTCTGATGAGCCAGTCATACCTCTCGGGCCCGGTGCATACGACAAAGGAGGAATCGCTCTTAATCAGGTTCTGAAAATTGATGGAGTTTACTATGCCGTGCTTCATGCCAATCAAACCAGGCCATTTAACGGCTACTGGACTACCACTCTGGCAAAATCAACCGACCTTGTGCGATGGGAAAAAATCAGCCAGAACCCGATTGTTGCAAATAACAGTTCCAGCGGGCAGATCATTTCACTCGGCGAAGGTCGTTGGCGGCTATATACGATGCATCCTGAAGTGCGTGTGTTTGAATCCGAAGAAAATCATCAGAAATAAAACTGCTTGAGACAAGACGTGCGAAGCATGCCACTTGCACGTCTGTCATAGCAAAGTAGATTTAACGAATTAGTCGGCGATTTCAAAAATCGCTTCAATTTCGACTGCAATTTGATTTGGCAGGCTACCCATGCCAACGGCTGAGCGGGCACCGATGCCGGCTTCGCCGAAAACTTCAGCCATGAGGTCGGAATAGCCGTTAATGACTTTGGGGTGGTCGTTGAAGTCGGGCGTGGCATTCACCATACCAAGCGTTTTGACGAGTCGAACGACTTTGTCAAGCGTGCCCAGATGGGCTCGTAGAGTGGCTAAAATGGCCAGGCCAGTCTGTCTGGCGGCAACCTGGCCTGCGACAATATCCATATCTTCGCCCAGCCGCCCTTTAATGGATGTCCCATCAGTTTTCAGTGGGCCGTGGCCGCTCACATAAAGTAAATTTCCGTGACGAACCGCCGTTTTATAGGTGGCAACCGGCTTCGGTGCCTGCGGTAGTTCGAGTTTCAATTCCTGAATTTTAGCATCAGCGCCCATTGGATTCCCTTTGGTTTGAAAAATCTGGAGAGTACAGAACTTGTCGAAGCAGTGTTGGAAATCAGTGCTTTGTAAACGACTCAATGATCAAAAAGAAGTATTGAATCGTCTTGGTTTCACTGTTTTTTTTCAATGATAGTCGTGTCATATTCCCGGAGGACATCATTGATTTTCTCAATTTCATCGGCCAGGGGAACTGGACTGTGTCCAATGTCAAACAAGCCTGAATTGATATACTCTGATCCGTTCGTATCGCTGAGTGTTGCCCAGTGGACACTTCGAACATGAGCCCGCGACGCTGCCAGCCTGAGCAGGGCCATGCCGATTTCGGCCTGACTTTCCTGCGAACAGCCAAGGGGCCACTGACGAGCATCTGCTCCAACCTGATTCAGGCTGGTCGTATGAGTTTCCGCCTGCTTTCCCGGCACAGCAACAGTCAGGTGAAGTGGCAGGTTCACCAGTTGATACATATCAAGCAGTCTCGCGATATCGATCATTTCCCGCAAGTGGCTGCCTGGAAATTCATAGCCCATGGCAAGCTCTATGCCGATGCCTGTCAGGCCCAGATCGGCCCGGGCCAGAGTGTCGGCCAAGTGCAACGGGCCCAGTTCAAAGCTGGCGGTGGTCAGCCATTCCGCCCACGGAGCCGTCAGGTCAACGACGATCTCGGCAGCAGGAAAAGCGCGAGAAACAGCCTGAATGGCCGAGACTGCAATCTTGATCTGCTGCTCTTCGCTGATCACATTGACCTGACGCATGGCAGGTCGCCTGATCACATGCCAGACATCAACCTGATCCCTCAGGTTACTGACGACATAATGAACATAATTGCTGAAGACGCGACAAAGTTGCGAAATATCGGTGTAGCGATAGACCCAGGGTGGTAGAAAATCGTTGGAAAAATCGATCAGAGGGCCTGCATGGACTCGAAGATTAGCATCTCTGGCGATACGAATAGGATTTTCCCACGAGTGCCAGTGAATCTGGTTTTCAACCGTCATCAATTCCGACCAGGTTGGGGCTATCCGGCAGTTTCTCACATTGGCCAAAGCCCATCGCTGTGGTGCAGACACGTCGTTGCCACGAAGTGACGAGAGATCGACGGAAAGTTTTTGAATGAGTTTTTCATCAATAGCATGGCCACTGCACTGCTGGCGGATCGTCTCGCGGCCGAGTTCGATACTGGTCTGAAGCGATTTTGCTGCCAGTTCAGCGGCTTTCTCAACATCATTTCTGGCCATCAGGGCCGCGATAAAATAGTCACTTGCCTCTTTAAATTTGGGGGGCAGAGGCCTGGAGGTTCCGGCAGGCCCCTCTTGAAAAAAATGACGTAAATCGGTCAGTCGCCCACGGGCCAGTTCAATCAGAAGATTGTATGGCTGATGGTTGCCAGGCAGTGTTGATGTGCCAAAGATTCCGGGATTATTCCCAGGCAGGGCCCAGGGCACCTGTACCCGCAGGCTTTCTGGTGTGCCTGTCTCGCAGACCAGTATGCCATTATCTATTGAAACCTTTACAGGATAAGGGGTTCGCTCAAGATCAATGACATGGACAAATTCCGGGTCAAGTTTCCATCCGGTTTCGGTCGGACCGTTCAACAGAAACTTCACAGATGCCATACAGGAACGCCCGCTTTTCTGAGACCTGAAAGATGGAGCTACAAAGCTGGTCAGAACCAGATTGAGCCATGACTTTTCCATGCCTGGCTCTGCTTCTTCACCCGAGAATGTGTATTTTGGCGACTGGCCCCGGGCAATGCAATCATCCACAGGCAAAGAAATCACGACCATGTCAGTCAAAGTGCTTAATTTCATTGCAATGCGTCCAATTATTTTGAAAAACCAAGATTATTGATCAGAAAGGTCTGGCAAATGGTAAATCGTTTCAGTTCAATTGGCCTTGTGTATTCAAAAAGCTCATTTTATGAAATAATGTGTCATGAAAATTCCGGCATGATGAGTGGCACCCTTAGTCACATAACTCAGTTGCCAGGAATGTGAAATTCGACTTTGCCGGAATACCCGACCATGCCCATGCGAGTGCTGATCGCCGCCCTGCCTCTCAGACACCAACCCGGAAAATTCCGCGACTTGTTGCTCGAAGCAGGTCTGCAGCCTGTTGACCCGCCGCGCGAAGAAAATTCAGGTGAACTTTCTGAAGCATGCGTTGCTGATTTGCTTCCGGGCTGCGATGCCATGATCGCCGGTTCCGAAAAACTTCAGGGGCCATTGCTTGAAAAATGTAGCAGACTCAAAATCATCGCCCGCACAGGCGTAGGCTACGACGCGATTGACATGCCAGCGACCAACCGGCTTGGAATAACCGTGACCATCACGCCTGGCGTAAATCAGGAAAGTGTTGCGGAACAAGCCTTTGGGCTGCTGCTGGGCTTCACCCGCCGAATTGCCGTAAATTCTGCAGATATCGCCCGCGGGGGCTGGGATCGCACCTTGCCCATCCCTCTTCGGGGCAAGACGATGGGGCTGATTGGGCTGGGCCGGATTGGTCAGGCTATGGTGCCCCGGGCCCAGGCTTTTGGCATGAATGTTGTTGCCTATGACCCCTACCTGAAACAATCGCCTTTTGGTGACGATGTTCCCATGCTTTCTCTGGACGAAGTCATCAGATCTGCCGATGTGTTGAGCCTGCATGTGCCGATCACCCCTGAAACCCGCCACCTGATTCGACAGGAAACCATTGAAGCCATGAAACCGCAGGCTATTCTGCTTAATACATCCCGTGGCGGGCTGGTGAAAGAATCTGACCTGATTCCCGCCCTGAAAACCGGCAGGCTTGCCGGCGCGTGTCTGGATGTCAGTGACCCTGAACCGCCACTTCCCGCCAGTGAACTTCGAACTTTAGCTAATGTGGTGATCAGCCCACACCTGGGCGGAATCGACTCGAAAAGTATGGCTGACATGGCCGATCTGGCGGCCAGGTGCGTTGTTGAGAAACTCTCGGGGCGTGAACCAGTCAACTGCATTGTCTCATACTGATAGCAGTTCCTCAGACTTTCTGCCAAATTTGCAGAGCCCTCTGGGCACGTTCTTTTGTATTACAAGCGTAATACACAGCCCGGTTTTGGGTTCAGTTTCTCGTGGAACCATGAACGAAATAGCGAGATCTTTGGCATCTTCTGCTTACTCGCGACGATGATCTTGTTATAATTCAATTATTGACGATGCCTGATGAACAAAGCGTGGACCAAACATGCCGACTGATCTGATCAACACACAGCAGGGGCTTGATGCGCTGGTCGGGCGAATTTATGAGGCCGGCATATTCGCATTTGATACAGAATTTATACCTGAAGATACTTACGAGCCAGAACTTTGTCTGATACAGGTGGCTACACCAACAGAGCTGGCAGTCGTTGATCCTCGCGTTATTCCGCGTTTGCCAGTCTTCTGGAATGCCGTGCTTGATGAATCACTTGATGTGATTGTTCATGCCGGGTCTGAAGATCTGCGGATCTGCTACTTACAAATGGGTCAATTGCCTAAACGGGTTTTCGACATTCAGATTGCCGCCGGGTTGGTCAGTCCGGCTTTCCCGTCATCATTAACAGCATTGGTCCAGCGATACATTGGCAAAACCGTCAACTCAAGCGAGACCCGCACCGACTGGCGAAAGCGCCCGCTCACACCAAGTCAGGTGCAATATGCTCTTGACGACGTTCGCCACCTTCTTCCAATCGCACAAATATTGAGGCAGAGGCTTCATGAACTCAACCGTCTGCACTGGAGTGAAGAAGAGAGCAGGGTAATGCTGGGTGAGATCGTCAAACGTGATCACCCGGATCGCTGGATGCGAATTTCAGGCATTCACACTCTTGGCAGGCGAAGCCAGGAGATTGCCAGGCGGCTTTATGACTGGCGGCTACAGATTGCCATTCGAAACAACCGGCCGCTACGTCAGTTTATGAGGGACGACCTGCTTGTCGGTATTGCCAAACGGCAGCCGAAATCACGTTCCGACCTTGAAAACCTTCGTGATTTTAATCGCACCAGCCACATGAAAGCTGCTCCTGAAATTTTATCGATTGTCCAGCAGGCAATGGCTGTACCTGAATCAGACCTGCCCAGGCTACCCCGGCGAGTTGATGATCTGGCTGGTGGCAGCATGCTGATCGGAATCATGACGGCCGCCATGGCGTATGCCTGTGTTCATTCGCAGGTGGCACAGGGGCTGGTCGGGTCAGTCAGTGATATTAAAGATCTTGTCAGATGGCAGATAGAAGGCAAGCCTTCTGACGACCTGCCTCTGCTCATGCAGGCATGGCGGGCCGATGTCTGTGGCAAGTTGATGCTTGACGTGCTTGAAGGACGAAAATCTCTTCGTGTGGCCAATCCTGCTGGCGATTTGCCTGTGGCGATTGAATAGAAGTACGCGATGAGCGAAAAACTCCCTTTGGCAATTACGATGGGCGACCCGGCCGGCGTTGGTCCGGAGCTTGCACTTCGCGCTCTGGCTGAAAATACAATTACGGATATTTGCACACCAGTGGTCTTTGGCGACGACTCGGTGCTATCTGCATGTGCTGAAAAACTGAATCTGCCATTTAAATCACAGGTTTTGAGTCTTGAAGACTGGCTTGATCAAAATTATGAAAATCAGGGCCCGGTGGTTGTCTCGTTAAATGCAATTGAAATGAAAGATTTCAGGCCTGGCAATCTGAATGCCGCTACGGGTCGGGCTAGTTTTGAGTATATTAATGCCGCGATTGACAACGCAATCAGCGGCAGAATTAAGGCTGTGACGACCGGGCCGATTAACAAGCTCGCCCTGAGCATGGCCGGAATTCCTTTCCCGGGGCACACCGAAATTTTTGCATCACGAACCAATGCCGGCCGATCATGCATGATGCAATATTCAGAGATTATTACCTGTACGTTTGTCACAGTGCATGTGGGCTATGACGAAGTACCGAAATTACTGAACCCTGGCCGAGTTCTTGATGTCATCGAACTGACTCGAGACGCCATCAGAAAAATTCGTGGGCATGAACCGCGTCTGCTGGTTTGTGGCCTGAACCCGCACGCTGGCGAGGAAGGGCTTTTTGGCAACAGCGAGGAAGAGGAATTAATTTTGCCCGCAATTCATGCCGCCCGTGAAAAAGGGATAAACATCGAAGGCCCATTGCCACCCGACACGGCGTTTATTCCGGCCCGGCGTTCGAACACTGATGCCGTGATCTGCATGTATCACGATCAGGGGCATATTCCGGTAAAGGCTCTGGCATTTGACAATGCAGTGAATACCACACTAGGCCTGCCAATTATTCGTACAAGTGTCGATCATGGCACTGCATATGATATCGCCTGGAAGGGGCAGGCCAGCCCATCCAGTCTTTTTGCTGCCATAAAGCTTGCCGTGAAACTTGCAAAATAAAATTCAAAATTAATAATTACCAGATTGGCAATTGCGAAAGTATATACTTCACAACACCAAGTGTCAGGCTGTTACCGACCATCGGCCAGAGTTTTTTGGGCGACAAATCTCCTGGTAATTGATATTCCTGAGGGAAATCGAGAAGGTTTAGCACTTCCCGGGGGCTGAATCGGCGTGCCCTCAGAAGTTTTTCATTGCTTGATATTCTTAGATATGAACCACAGCGTGTTGCGCTTCGACCATATGCAGAAGTAAAGCAGTTGGTCATTTCATGAGGAAGAAATCGATCTGCCAGATGAATTGCCCTACCATATCTGATGATAAATTCCTGCTCAAGATGCAATTCCAAATTGTCATCTTCTTGAATTGAAATGAAATCGTTTAATGAACTTTTTCGGATAAATGAAACATCTGACTTAAATAGGTTAATTGGATTGCGACTTGCTGCGAGATAATATCGGTTACGCCTGTTGGGCCAGCCAAATTGTGTTGGACAAAGTGTTTCCTCCCGGTAGGAATATCCTGTTTTTTCAAGTGTTTGAATCAAAAGGTTGCGAGAAATACTCTCGCCGAAGCCGGGCACATTTTCCATGGCCAGAAAATTGGGACGAAATCGGTCTATCAGTTGTAACATGCGGGCAAACGAGGCTGATCGGGGGTCGGCCATGTCCATTCGCTTGCCCAAAACCGTGTGTGGCTGGCAGGGTGGGCTCATCCACCAGATGTCGGCTGATCCCCATCCTGCAACAACCGAGTCGCTTATCGAATCAATATTTTTTATGACAATCTGATGCCTCGGGAAATTATTAGAATAAACATCAGCCGCTTCCCTTTTGATATCAATTGCGGCGAGTATTTCAAACCGATCACCAACAGCAGCCGATACACCACCAATGCCGCAGTGCCATTCAATCATTCGTGGTCTTGACTGCATGATTCTATTGAACTTCTAAAATGAATTTCAATTGTCAGGGTATCGCAAAACCAAGTTCATTCAATATACTGACAAGCCAAACAAGTGGCAGACCAGTGATAGCTGTATGATCAGATGTTTCAATGCGATGGAATAAAGAAATACCGGCCGCTTCAAGTTTGTAAGAAC
>JBJTRR010000357.1:0-2092 GCA_046076185.1 bacterium
GAAAGCTTAAACTTTTCTGAAGCGGCATATTCCGTCTTTCCCGTGCATTTGAGTGAATTGCGAATCAGGGCTGACTTGGCGCAACATGGGCTTGTCAGTGACAATATTAACAAATCAGAACCGGTTTGACTTTTCCGGCGCGAACAAATGCACACGACCTGGATTGAATCGCCAATACAAGGACGCCACGGGGGCCCGATTCGGGCTGGCCAGTGGTCGTTCGTGGTTATTGGCACGCATCCGGTTCAGGTGGGGCAGACGGTTGATCTTGAGCTTGTCGTGAATGAACAGCCCTATGGCACGCTGCCGGCTTACTGGCTTGAGAACAAGTCAGGCAACAGCTATTGGCATGTGCCGGTGCCGCCGATTGGAATTAACAGCCGGATTCGATATATGGCGGTGACACGCGACGAGAACCGCGAGATCATCAGCCAGACACACATGCTGCATGCCATTGTGCGGCCCAACCCGCCGCGAAACATGGAATTTACGCAGGTGGTGCAGCAGGTGCCCGAGGGGCTGGTGGGCAACAGGCAGGCCACGGCACGGATCGATTCAAGGTCGGCCACGCAGGATATTTATTTCCCCTCAGTGGCGCTGCATTCCAGTGTGCGGCCTTCGGAAGGCGACAGCCCGCTGAGCCGGACGCACTTTCGTTCCATTGTCGCCGGATTTGCCGAGACGGGGCAGATTGACTGGCTGGGCGAGCCTGTGTGGGAGAGCCGACAGCGATACGAGCCGGGCTCGGCGGTTTTGCGAACGGTGCTGAGCCACCGCGAAGGGCAATTGCGGCTGATGGTGTCTGACTTCGCCGTGATGACCGACCCGTGGCCAGGGCAGGAATCGGAAATACTGACGCCCGGGCTTTTTATCAAGCGGTATCAGGTGATTAATGATGCCGACCATAACCGCACGCTGATATTCGCCATTTATGTGCATGCCGAGACCAACGGCGGCATTGGCGAGCCTGTGCTGAGCTGGCTGGACAGCGACGAGGCCCTGGTGGCTTCAAATGCCGGGCACGGGCATTCCAATCGCAAGCTGGCACGCGATTCAACGGTGTCGTTTGTCGTAGCCCTTGATGGCAAAGGCGAAACTTCGTGCGAGCCGGTTGGCCCGATGGAGACCATGCTGACCCGGAATATTCACGTGCCGGCGCGGGGCAGCGCCCAGGTTGACCTGCTGATCGCAGGCAGTTTTTCGAACCATCAGGCGGATACAACCATTTTTGGCAGCACCCTGCGGCCGGCTTTGAAATGGTTTCGGGCGGGGAATATGGAAAAGGTTGAGCAGGCGACCATCAGGGCCTGGCAGCAAATGCTGGCCGGGCAGTCGCGTGTTACGGCACCTAATACGACATTTGCCGAAACGCTGGAACGATCGGGAATTGCGGCCCTGCTGCACTGCGATGCCAGTTTTGGTTCGGTTGCCAGTGGTTTCGACCGTGGCCTGAATGCCTATTGCAGGCCACGCGAGGCGATATTCACCGCCGAATGTCTGGGGCAATTTGGCTACCCGGGCATTTCACGCAAAGTCTTTGAATGGCTTGAATCGATTCGCGACCAGAACCCGTATTATCGATTCTGGTTTCAGAAATATTCGATGGATGGCAAGCCGGAGTGGGAAACACCCTCAGTTGACCAGACGGCCCTGATACCCTGGGCCCTGGAACGGCATGTGTGGCGCACGGGTGAAACCAGCCTTTTCAGCACATTATGGCCGGCGATCGAGCAGGCCGCCGAAGTGATGATGGGGCGAACACGGCACCCTGGGCTACAGTGGGAACCCGAACTTTCGCTGATGCGGTCGTCGGGCATGTGGGACTTGCGATTCGGCTGCCACCTCTTCGGTAATGCTGCCGTGGTGGCTGGCCTGCGTGCTTCTGCAGCCATTGCCGATTTTATCGGGCAGAATGGCGACGCTGCCGAACAGTGGCGTTGCCGGGCTGATGAAATTCTGCATCGCGGCATTCTTGGCACATTCCGGGCCGATGGGCCGGGGCTGATTGACCCCGAGAAAGGCCACCTGCGGCCGGCCCGGCGGCTGAACCGGCGGGTGGGGCACTGGATCAAGGCCGAACAGACCGATTTTG
>JBJTRR010000358.1:0-3900 GCA_046076185.1 bacterium
GCAGCCGCTGTAAAAGTTTTCAGGCCGTGGCTTTTCGCGCGGTCATGCTTTGGCTTTCACTGCAATTGATCGTACCCATCATGTTGTCTGCCCTGGCCAGAGATGAAGGTTTTTTGGGTATCATGCCTGCCTTTGTTTCGGTAGGTTCGCTAAATATTGAAGAACTTTTTAAAACCAACAACAACCGGGGCGATAGTTTAGCAGCCATGTTCCTGCTGGGTTTGATTCAGATCATGATCATGGCCTTCACGTCGGCCGGACTTTTTCTGCAATGCCTGAATTCGTTTGATCGGTGGAATAATCGCACATTGCTCGCACCCGACGAGACTCTGCATAAAGCGGTTGTGTGGGAATGATCACCGGCCTCTGGCAGCTTTAGCCGGGGCTGTTGCCGCTTGTGACTGGTTTTTACACGCAAGAATTGCTGCGGTAAACTCTTGCAGGCACGAATGATTTCTGCAAATTTTCCAAAAAAAATCTTGCCTGAATATTTCTGACGGGTTAATCTGTGCCGAGATTGACAGGAAGTCAACTCAGATATCCATTCATTCCTGTCGTTTCTGACATCTGTGATATGCATCTTAAGAGGGATGGACCCTATGTTCGACCGGGAAAAGAAGACGGCGTCATTTTTCATAGTGTGCCTTGAGTCTCTTCGCAGACGCCGTCCAATTCCCCTTCAGCCCCTTCCCAACGGGGCTTTTTTTTCAAAAATCCAAGGTTGAGGTCACGGCTGATCTCCTAACAACACTGGCCCGTGATTCTGCAGAAATCTCTCACCCGGGCCACGCTTCCACAGACTTGCATCAATGGAGTGTGCAACATGAATGTTCGATTTAAACCGCTGCTGATTCTCTGCGGCTTCTTTGCGGTCATCGCCGTGGCTGGCGCGGGTGTCTGGGTCTTTGGCTTCGCCGGCGGTGCCAACGACAACCCGGAAATGATCCTTGCCCAGGCCCGCAACGAGCGCAAGGCAGGCCAGTTTGACAGAGCCCTGATTCAGTATCGCCGGGCCCTTCAGGCTTCAGGCGGAGCCAGTGCCGACATTCATGAAGAGATTGCCAGCATGTATGCCGAGCAGGAAAAAGCTGCCACCACGCCACAGGCCCGCCTTGACCTGCGCATCAGCCAATTGCGGTCGCTGGTTGAAGCGGCCCAGGTTGATCGCAGCCGCTTGGCCCCGCGCCGCCAGCTGATGCAGGCCTGCCTGGCCGAAGCCAATGAAGATGACGCCATTCGCTGGGCTGAAGAGCTGATCACCCTTGACGCCAAAGATGCTGACGCCAATTATCTCCTGGCACGCAAAAACCTCAGCCGAAAGTCCCTGAAGCTTGATCAGGCCCGGCGCTATCTGGAAGCACTGGCCAAACTTGAGCCGGGCTCGGCCAGGGTTGACCTTTTGACGGCTGATATCAATCGCGAGTCAGGCGAAACCACCAAAAACAAAGCCATTTTCGAAAAATATGCGTCGCTGCCATTGCCATCGGGCAGTTCAGCCGCCCAGCAGCTTGCCTGGGCCAGGCTTCGTCTGCTGGCATTGGCTGATAACCCCACGACCGACGGCCTGGCTAAGCTCACAGCCGCAATGGAAGGCTTGATGCTTTCAGAAATGGCATCAGTGAATTATCGCGTTGAATTTACGCGGGAACTTCAGCAGATTGCCGATCGGCTGCCAAATGCGCCGGAATCAGAGCCCGCCCGCCTGGCGGCATTTGCCCTGATGGAAAAATCGCTGACACAGGCCATTCGTGAAAACGAAACCGACCTGCGGCTGAAGATGCTTCTGGCCCGACACCTGCTGGTCTCGAACCGGCTGGATGCCAGCGTTGAAATTGCCAAACGCGGGCTTGATTCCGAAGAGGCCAAAAATCCGCAGATGCATAATGTCGTCTTTGGCCTGAGAGACGTCGTGGTCAAGGCTTTTCTGGCCGACTCGAAAAACGTCGGCCGATTTGAGCAGGCCCAGCCCTATATTGACGCCATGCTGGCCGACAAAGCCGCTGATGTGCAGGGTGTCGGGCACCTGTTTCAGGGTGCCATTGATCTTGAGCGATCAGGCATTGGCAGTGATGCCGAAGTGGTTGGCACAGCCGCCGGGCTGGGCGATAAGGCCGCTGCACCCAAAACCGCACTTGACTATCGTAAAAGCTCGCTTGATCACCTCAAAAAAGCGGTTGGCCAGTTGCCTGAAGTGGCCACAGCCCGTGCCCTTTATGGCGTTTCGCTGATTCTCAATCGCGAGCCCGAAATGGGGCGGCAGGCTTTGCTGAAGGCCCAGGCGATGGGCATTCCTGAAGTGCGATATCAGGTGTGGACAGCCTGGTCGCAGATTCTGGCCGGCTACCCGGAAGATGCTCTGCCCATTGTCAATAATCTGCTGAACCGGGCCGGTGTCGAAGCTGGCGTGCGAATCTTCACGCCGACTCTTTACCTCATGATGGGCGAGATTCATCAGGCACGCAACACGCCTGAATCGCTGCGAAAGGCTTATGAATATTATGCCACAGCCCTGAAGCTCAGTCCTGATTCGAGCAACGCCATCCACCTGAAGGTGGCCCAGCTTGAGCTTCTGCTGAACCTGCGTGAACAGGCCGAAGCCCGCCTGAAAGCCCTGGCCGGCCAGAAAGAGACATCGGCTGCCGCAATTCAGTTGCAGGTTTATGGCCTGGTTGACGCCGGCAAACTTGACGAAGCCAAAAAGCTGCTTGATGCCCTGCGCAAGCAGAACCCTGAGAGTGTTGAGCTTTTGATGAGCGATGTGACCATTATGGCTCGCGAATCAAAGCTTGATGAAGCGGTGAAAAAGCTCGACGAATTCCGCCGCCGCCGGCCTGAGGTGATCGAAGTGGTTCAGCTTCAGGTTCAGCTCATGGCGGAACGCCTGGGCCAGATGGCCGAAGCCCGCAAGCTGATTGACGAGCACCTGGCCACGCACATGAACTCGGCCTTGCAGTCGCAGGCTGCACAACTGGCTTTGGCGGCTGGCGACATGGAGGCCGTGAACAAAAACATTGCCAAGCTCCGGGCCCAGTGGCCTGATTCACCCGCGGCTGATCTTGTCACCGCGCAGCTTCTGCTCTCGCAAAACAATTATCCGGGGGCTCTCGCCAGCTATCAGGCGGCCCTGAAAAAAGACCCCAATCATAAGCTGGCTCAGTTTCTTTCAGCGCAGGTCGAAGCCAAAATTGGCGGAATTGAGGCGGCTGAAAAGACGCTCTCAAAGCTTGCCGCCGAAGCACCGACCCGACGGCTTGAGCCAGGCCTGACACTGACTGATGCCTCGCAGTCAGCCCTGGCTTCGCTTGAAATTGATTCAGGCAAGGCCCAGCAGGCCATTGATCGGCTGAAACCACTGCTGGCACAAACGAAAAACCCGCAGCAGGTGCGTGAATATCAGTGGCAGTTGGTGGCAGCTTATGCTTCGCTGCGAAACTGGCCGGGCATGGATGGCGTTCTACTTTCCATTCTGGCAGACCCGAAGACCACCAGCGACGAAATTGTGAGGGCTGCCAATTATCGCCGCTCTGCCAATCAGGTTGATGTGGCCCTGGCCATGCTCGACGGCGTACTGGCCAAAAACCCGGCCGACCCCGGCGCCGCTGCCCTGAAAGGCTTCATTCTGGCTGATAAAAAGGCCTATGCCGAAGCGATAGCCGTGGTGACACCAGCCTGGAAGTCTGACAAGGCCCCAGTTTCGCTAGCCCTTTTGCTGGCTGCTCTTGAAAACGGAGTGGGCGATAAGGATTCGCGCAATTCCCGATCAGAAAAGGTTCTGGTTGACGCTCTGGCCCGGTTCCCCGAATCAACCGACCTGATCAAGGCCATTTACAGCATGCGTCGTGGTGTGGTAACCAAAGCGCAGATTCTGGCATGGCTGAATGACACCATCGGTGAAAAGGC
>JBJTRR010000359.1:0-8763 GCA_046076185.1 bacterium
GGCTGTTCAAAGCATCTGGCTGATCAGGGTTAATGGAAATACCGAATTGCAATTGCCGCACGGCTTCCTCAAGCCGGCCGCACTCTCGCAAGCATTCGCCCAGGTTACTGTGATGATCAGCCCGGCCCGGCTGAATTGCAATCAATCTCGAAAAGTGTGAAGCTGCCGCGTTAAAATCACCTCGCTCATACGCCATGACTGCAAGGGCCATGAGCGAATCAGGATATTCCGGTGAATTCGTGCCGATTGATCTTAAAAGCTGCTCGGCCTCAGCCACACGGCCCAGTTGCCGAGCCTGCAATGCCCTTTGATAAACGCTTTGACTCAATGGAATGCTGCCGGGTTCAAGGGTTCAATTCAGTTTGTCCTTTGAATTATAGCACGGGCCTCAAGTTTCGCTTTGGAACAGAAGGCAGGGTTCTTCTTGCAACGACTGCCAATTTTGCTGTCCCTGCTTTCACTTCAGAATTTGCCATGGCCATGGTATCCTGTGTATCAAATTTTTTGTGAATAGCCGCTCTCCGACTCTCGGCTTTCCTTGTTTGTGGCGTCAGGGCTTCGATCACCTGACCACTGGCTCCAGCAAGCAACTTGTATGTATTCGGAACGCGTTTGCTTGATATTTCGATATTTTTCAGGATGAAATCATCGGAATGATTTGCCCCGACAGGCATTACTGTCATCCCACCCAGCACAATGTCATTCGCATTCCACAACACACGCCCGGCTAGCAGGTCGATCGTGCTGATTCGTGCCGACCGATTTCGGGCCGGTACCAGAATCAGATCCTCATAGTTGTCTGAATTCAAATGAGCCGTCAAAATGCTGAAGCCATAACGCAGCACCGGGCTGACACTGCCTTCCATCTTAATGGCCTTGCCTGTGCGACCATCAACGATAAATACAAGGGCGGCACCTGTGCGTGCGATGGCTAAGTAATCAGGTGTCGTATCAGCATTAAAATCTGTGCTAACGACCGTGAATCCGCCTTTGTAAGATACCGGCATAAGCCTTGTTTTCCAAAGAAAATCACCGGTATTAGTGTTGATTGACCCAATAGCCCTGTCGCCCACAACCAGTTTCTTCTCAATCGGCTGCAGAATCAAATTCAAATTGGTATTTACGGCGACCCCGTTTATGAAATAAACGACATCCGATTTCCCAGTTTTCGGATCGAAGGCGGAAGTAATCCCGCCGGGAAGCCGTGAACCCTTGTCGGCCGGAATATGAATCGACTGAGGTCCAAACTGAACATAACCCATTCCACTGAAGTTGGTCTTGAAACGATATTTGCCATCGTTGTCCGTCTTCGTGACCGCAATCAGCCCGCCATCCTCGGAATGCAATTCCACGACAACACCTGGCAGGCGATTCGTCGCACTGGCTTTTGTCAGGGCATCCTGGTTTAGTGAACCCGTGCTTTGGTAAAGCCCGCCGACCGATTGGGCATTGGCGGTTGCGTTTCCGGTGAAGACAGTTGCACCACCTCCGTGGTCATAATTATTAACGGCCGAGCCGCTGGTACCGTTGCTACCGTTAGAACCTGGGTTCGAATGACGGGCGCTATAAGAAGTGCTGCATGGAGGTTGCCAACTAGCCCCAGAACCGCCTGTTCCGTATTTTCCGCCTGAACCGGGGTTGGCTGTGTTGTTCGTGCTATTTGTCGAAGAATTTTCGCAATACAGAGTTCCGCCTGACTGATAAATTCCGGCACCCAGAGCATTTCCGCCATTTCCACCATTCCCTCCATTCCCTCCATTAGTTCGTTGGGTGCCATAAGGAGCATCGCAGAGAGTTTCTTTGCCCGAGCAAGAGCCACCAGCCCCGTTGCCACCATTTCCACCACTTGATGCATTTGCGTAATTGCCCGTCACCTTGCTGTTTGTGAGCAGATACAAATAACCATTTGCCAGATAGATACCACCACCATAAGCCGATTCACCATTTCCACCATTTGTGCCGTTTTGCCCGGTTGATGAGCCATTCGTTCCGGGCGTGCCTGACCATGTTGCCTGGGCTTTATTTGCAGAGCCTGAGGTGCCCACACTGACATTATTGAGCGTGAGAGAGCCGCTGGCTTGGTAGATTCCGCCACCAGCCGCATAGCTATACCCGCCATTGCCACTTGTGGTGGCATATCCTCCGATAATATTCATATTCTGCAGAACCACTGAACCGGAATTCGTGACTTTAAAGACACGCGCTGACATGCCCTGAACAGTGACCGACTGACCACCGGTGCCAACGACAGTCAACTGCATACCCGATGGAACAGAAAAAACGATTCCCTGATTACTGATACTATTACTACTTATGTAATTATAATTGTAGCAGGTCGTAAGAATAATCGCTATGGATCTTGGGCTGGTACTGGCTCCATTCATCCAGGTCTGGGCATAATTAATTGCACTTCGCAACGACCCTGTGCTGCTTGAACTGGTAAAATAATTGATGCCGTTGGCATAGTTTGGTGCAGTAGTGTTGTTGTCACCGGTGTAACTAACCTGAAATGCCATGTCGTTGCCGCCGGCACTGGCGGAATTGGAAGAAAATGTGTCCTGCGACGAAGTGCCCGTCCAGGAACATGAAGATCCAAACGCAATGGCACCACCAACACCTGTCCCTGCAATTCCATTCGACGTGCAGGTGACAGTGTTATTTGAAAACACAATCGCAGCATTTTGATCGAAGACCGAGTTGGTCAGGTAAATTCCCCCACCCATGGCCGCAACCGGGCTGTTGAGAGAATTATTACTAATCATGTTATTCCCGCTGTTAAATGAAACTGTCGCACCTGTTACATAAATACCAGCACCGTATATCGTGCTGCTGCTGCCTGATATGGTGTTATTGGCTACATTCAGCGACGAAGCGTTGATTGTCCCGCCGGCAACATACAACCCACCCCCGGCCGAAGCCGTTGAGGCATTCAGGCTGTTTGAATCGACGCTGACAGATGTAAGCTGATAATTATTGGAACCGCTCAGATAAATCCCACCGCCTGAAACATTCGCCGTATTCTGGCTGATCTGGCTGTTGGTGGCATTCATGTTGTTGCCACTGTAAATTCCACCGCCCACATTGCTTGACGAATTGTTTTTGACCGTAACATTCGCCAGTGACAATGCTCCTCCGCCATTCTGATAAATACCCCCGCCCCAACCGGTTGTTGATGAACCCGTGTTATTGATATTACTCTGAACAACCATGTTCTTGAGATTCAAATTGTTCACCCACGAGCAAACACCACCGCCATTGCCATGTGCCGAATTTTTAAGGAACTGGCCACCATTTACATTTGTATTTCCAGATTGAGAATATAGCCCGCCGCCATTCTGCGCGCTATTATTAATAAAAATCGTACTAGACGCCGGCAAAGTCGAAAAATTGACATTAAAGTTGGTGATCGTCTGTGTGGAAGTTGCTCCTCCGTCGGCACCCGTAAACCCAAGGTAGGCAGAACTGCCCAGAATCGAAGACAGATTGATTCCTGAATAGGTTCGACTGAACGTGGCGTTGGTTTTCAGGTCTGTCAGTGTTTCAATCACAGTCTGGGCCGTTGCGTTATACACCAGGTTGACGGCTATCGGGTCGCCACTGTTGAAATTTACTGAACCCGTTGTAAGGTAATTTCCTGATGTATTATTCGTGACAAAATTAGAACCCTGAGTATGACCATTGTAAAGATTGATTTGGTACGCAGCCGTTGCACCCGTAATACCTGTATATCCAAGGGATCCGCCTTCACCTCCCAGGGCATTAGTCCCTACGTTTTGAAAAGCCAGGGCGATTCCGTCAGCGGCCTTTGCACCACTTGCCTGATAGATAAAACTGATGTTAAAGCTGCCGGTGGGAACTTTTGAATTCAGCCATGCATACGACGCATAACTACCCACATTGTCTGTGAGTGTCAGTTGCCCTTGTGCCAGTACCGACTGACCAGAACTGCTTGAACTTGACCAGGCGCTTGTGTTTGAAAGTGCATATTGCGAGTTTTGCCCTATATTCAGCGTACCACCAGATTGAAATACACCGCCCCCATTACTGCCGCTGCCCGTAGCACTATTGCCAGAAAAGGCTGCCGAACTGAGCGTGGCAATTCCGCCGCTGGTCATGCAAAGCCCGCCGCCATCACCCACTACCGAATTACTGATAAACTTTGCAGATTGAGCAAAAAGTTTGCTGTTGCCTGAATAAACCCCGCCACCACTACCTGCTGAGTTCTTTTTAAATACAGTGCTGCCCTTAAGATTCAGTGAAGCATTACCCTGATAAATCCCGCCACCGGTTCCAACCGGGCTTGATGCAGTGCCAACCCGGTTCGACAACACACTGACGGATGTCAATGTGACTTTTCCTCCTGTCGTAGAAACAATCCCTCCACCGATCTGAGTCGCCTGATTATTCCCGATCAACCCGGAATTGATGGTCGCTACTCCGCTGACGTAAAGGCCACCGCCCTGGGCTGCCTGGTTATTCAAAATCTGTGAGTTGCCATTGATTGTTAACTGCCCCTGATCGTCCTGAAAAATGGCGCCGCCATAACCTGCCGTTGTACACGCCGTATTATTGGAGAGCGTCACAGCACTGAACGTGGCTGACATACCGCCATTCAGGAAAAAGGCACCGGCACTTCCTGTTGGCGCAGAATTACTGATGGCCTGCCCACCATTCATGGTCAGGAAGCCGCCGTATGAGTAATAAGCCCCGCCGTTGCCAGCCTTGTTGTAAGATAATGTGACATTATTTAATGTGGTCGTGCCAAAATTCTGACTGATCGCTCCACCATAGCCCGACATGCTGGCACCAGTAATGGTCAGGTTCGACATAATCACATTTGCATTCGACAATGAAAAAATCGAGTTGCCAAGACTATTACCGCTGATGACCGACGAACCTGGGCTGACACCAACAATGGTCAATGAACCGGCGTTCGTGTTGCTGACGGCGATACTGCCATTGTTTTTGCCCGAGCTGCTGGCGATCAATGAGATGTTGGCCGCCGGCAGGTTCAAATTCAGGTTCATACCGCTGGAAACCAGCGGATTGACTGCAAAGACAGCCGTCCGAAGATTCCATGGGCCGTTGGCCGTTGTGTAACCCATGTCGGTTGTCGTCTGAACCACCGGAAAGGCAATCGCTGATGACTTATTATTCATCAGGTTCTGGCTGAATTGAAGAATCCCACCCGATGATGTTGAGTTAGCAACGCTAACCTGCCCCGGTGAAAGATAGGCACCGGCCCCCTGAGCTGTGCCGTTGGCACCTGGTGTTTTCGATATGGAATAACCAATTCCGTAAAAACCCTGATTCTTGCTGAAGTTAATCGCGCTTTTACCCGACCCGCCGTCCAGATTCAATTGGCCAGAACCCACATATAAACCTGCACCCAGAGCGTTTCCGCCATTGCCACCCGCCAATGTTCCGGCACCACCCCCACCGCCCGAACTCACCGGCTGTCCACTTTGGTTGTAATAACTGTTGAGAAGATTCTTTGAAAAAGTGGTCGTTGCCCCGCTGACTCCTGTAATAGAAAGCGTTGTCGTTTGATTGGACTCCCCACTTGAATACTTGTTAGGTTCGCTCACGCTGGCATTGAGCGCCAGTCCCCCGCCAAAAGCATTTCCACCAGCCGAGCCGTAGCTGTTGGTGCTCGTTCCGCCATGGCCTGCAATGGCGCGATTATTCAAAATGGAATTGTATCCGTTTAATGAAATCATGCTGCCGGCAGAACCGTAGATTCCACCACCAGCGGCATTAAGCCCTGCTGCACCGGCATGTGATGACAAGGTCGCCGAGGCATAATTCGAAGCCACCACACAGTTGGTGAGGCTCAAAGATGCGCCGGGGTTCACCAGAATGGCACCACCAAGTGAATCGGTTGCCTGTTCACCATTACCATTGTCCCATGCCAGACCATTGGTGAGCTTCACATTTTGAAACTGAAGATTTCCAGAAAGTACCTGAAACAGGCGATCCAGAGGATCGATCATCGTGTTACCACTGTTGTAAATATACGTCCCATTAATATCAACGCATGTAATCACAGAATTCCCACCCGGCGCGCCCTGAATGATCAGTGGATACGTGGTTTTCTGCGGGTTAACATCAATATCGCCATACATATTCTGGTTGTCGAGTCGGCCGGCCCACAAACTGGAAGAATTGGGCGTCTCTGAGAGCGTGTAAGTGCCGTTGCCCAGTTGAATGGTGAACGGACCATCGCCACTATAGGACTCATTGTAATATTGAACGAGTGCACGAATGCTGTAATATGAGCCACTCACTGGGCCTGAGGAAGTAATTGTATTATAGGCACTGTCGCTCGTGCTCACCAGGATCCAGCTTGCACCAGTAAGCAGTTCCCGGTTTTCCAGTTGATCAAGAATCGTGTTAATGGCAAATTTCTTCTGGCGATTCTGGCGATTCTGGCGATTTTTCATGGTGTTTCTCTTCTGTTATCCTTGATCGTTTGAATGAATTGAGTTGTGTTCGCAATAGGTGCCGTTTACAAGACGGGCAGTAGCATGGCCTGCCGTTGTTTCTGCCTGAATTCATCGGTGCTCAGCAGTTGAATGCTCACGATTCGATCCTGCACGTCGGATTTTCCGAAAAGTTGCCTGAATTCGCTTACTTCGGCCTGGGATGCCGTTCGGCCCAGGATTTCCAGATAGTTCCGATTGATTTGCCCTGCAATTCCATCGCCTGAGGTCGCTATCTGTCGCACAAACTTCCGTGCATCCAGACCCTGCTCAAGCCGCCTTGCATAATATTCGGCAGCGACCGCAGTCGGGCCATGGCCTGTTAACACCTGAAATACGGCATCGACATAATCCACACTCGAACCAAATTGCCCACGATAGGCATTGCCTGACAGAATCTGAATTTGCAGGCTTTCCACCTGATTCGCCGCAGGTAGTGTCTTTTGCAGCTGTGTCAGCTCGGCCGCAGTGGCTCTGCGCTGCAACAGATTCTGATACTGCCTCTGAATCCGGTAATTCACACCCGCCTGACTATTATACAATTCTCGCGTCAGGTTATTCCACGTCTGGCCTTTGTAAAGGCGATATTGCAGGGCGTCCAGCGTGGTTCTGTCGGCTTCAGTACCAGTCAGTGTATAATGCAGATAGGCCAACTTGTTATATTGCTCAGTCGCCTGCCCTGTATGATCTGACCAATTATGAATACTCAATGCACTTGTCGCTTTGGCATAGCTTTCCGAGCCCATGATAAGTGTCGTCAGTGTGTCAGAATTGAGGGCACCTGTTGCCAGTGCCGTGGCCCACTGCCTGATTGATTTCTGGCTCGCATCGACACCACTAAACCAGCCTGCCAGTTGAATAGCTCTTGAAGTTGTTGCCGCCTGCGACCGGAACAATCGGTTGACAAGTGACGTTCGCGTTCCACCGGCATTCAGCCAGGTGACCTGACTGAAATACGCTGACCTTGAGGCTCCATTCAGCTGCAGAATCCGGTTCACGGCACCAACAAAATCACCATTACCAACATGAATTTTCGAAAATTCCGGGCCGGTCAATAGCCTCAGGCTGAGTTGATCAGAATTCCCGCCAGAACGAAACAGGCACAGAGCATCCTCTGTTTCAGACTTGTTTGGCACCCGGCCCAATACAGTTTGATAAACCTGACGGGTCAGCAGGGCATATCGTTCGTCAGTGTGGGCCAGGCTGTTGACGACGTTCGTCGTTTTCCAGCCATTCTGCAACCTTCCAGCCCAAAGCGTCTCTTCCCCAGGCAATGGCAGACGATTAAACAGGCTTGAAAACAAATTACGCACATACATTTCAGCATTTGTCAGGGTTCTCACCTGAATTGTCAGTGTCGTTGTCTGTCTCTGCAAAGCGTTACGATTTGCCGGTTTCAGGGCTTCAATCTCTATCTTGTAACTTTGTTCACTTGCACTGGCCGGTGCAGTCCATGTCAATTTACCCGTCAGCGGATTGATGGACATACCTGCCGGAACGGTGCCCGAAAGTCGATAAATCGGCTGGAAGCCAAGCGAATCTCGAAGTTGCGAACTGGAAAGGTCGATACTGACGGGTGTCAGCGGTGCGATGGCAACCAACACTGGATGCGACTCAAACCATGACAGATTGACCGTTATATTTCGCAGAACTACGCCTGTCGAACTTGTCTGGGGCATGTTAACCTGTACGGGCCTGGCCTGATAAGCCGATGGCAGTTCGACAAACCCAACTGGGCAGGAAAGGCCTGGCTCCACGTCAGTAAAAGCGAAGTAGCCCAGGCTGTTCGTCACCGTCAAGTCGTCAATACCTGGGTCAAATTGCCCGTTTTTATTTTCGTCAAGATAAATTCGCACGCCGCCAAGCCCTGGCTCACCAGCGTTCAGGCGGCTGTCCTGGCTCCGATCAATAAAAACACGCCCGCCAAGCTTCAGTTTCCGGCTTTCCGGCTTGATGGAAGCCGGCGTCACTTCGGCCTGCCTCGTCAATGAACTGGCGACCACCACCGGATTTTCAGTTGTCTGGTAATCGATATTAATGAAATTCTGGCCAGTCAGGCTTTGCCCGTTCTGCGGCGTGTAGCTGATTGTCCCGATATTGATTGTCCCGTTAATAATCATCTCGGGCGCGGCCTGGGGCGTGCCGTTATTTGCTCCCGGTACGACAAAATCAGGATATCCGTTCAGATCAAAATCAGCCGAAGCGAAGTTGGCCAATGCACCGCCCGCCAGTTCAAGGGTTGTCACCGCCTGTGCAGTTGCCAGCGGCACGCCACTGGTGG
>JBJTRR010000360.1:0-10179 GCA_046076185.1 bacterium
TAAATATTAAAACAATTTGCCTTAAATCAAATTCAGAAATAGCTTTAGGTTTGTATTGTATCGGGTTTATGGCAATTTTCTATTTCATTTTGTAAACGTGCGACTAAAAACATCGATGGTGTGACACCTGATTGGCACAAATCTTGCATCTTTGAATATTTGGATGTTATGCATCTGATTTTTGATGAGTCAGCAGCACATAACCAACGACGCCGTGCTGCCTGTTTCACGACACCAACCAGTTCGGAGCCTCTCCCAGATGAGCGAGACGACACGCCAGAAAGCCATCAGTGCGGTTAACACGTGGGATATTACTGATCACAAGCCACAGAAGCTTAGCCAGGATGTGAAAAAAATCTTCGGCTGTAACGTCTTCTCGCTTGAAGTGATGAAGGCCAGGTTGCCGGAGTCAGTTTATAAGTCGATCGTCAAGACGATCAAGAAGGGTCAGCCGCTTGACCCGACCGTGGCCGACGTTGTTGCTAACTCCATGCGTGAATGGGCCATGGAGCATGGCGCCACACACTACACCCACTGGTTCCAGCCGATGACCGGCCTGACGGCCGAAAAGCATGATTCGTTTATCATGCCCACCGGCGATGGCAAGGTGATCACCGAATTTTCAGGCGGCGAGCTGATCCGTGGCGAGCCCGATGCCTCAAGCTTCCCTTCAGGCGGTATTCGTGCCACCTTTGAAGCCCGCGGCTACACGGCCTGGGATCCCTCAAGCCCGGCCTTCATTCTTGAAAACCCCAACGGAACAACCCTATGCATTCCAACGGCGTTCTGCTCGTGGACAGGCGAGGCCCTTGACAAAAAGACTCCTCTGCTGCGTTCCATCGACGCACTTTCAGCCCAGGCCGTTCGTGTGCTAAAGTTGTTCGGCTCAACGGCCACCCGCGTGGAATCAACCTGCGGCCCCGAACAGGAATACTTCCTGGTTGACCGTAATTTCTATTTTTCTCGCCCCGACCTTCTTAATGCCGGTCGTACCCTTTTCGGAGCCAAACCACCGAAGGGTCAGGAATTGGAAGATCATTACTTCGGTTCGATTCCGGAACGCGTTCTCGCCTTCATGCAGGAAGTGGAGCACGAGCTTTACAAGCTGGGCGTGCCGGTAAAGACACGTCACAACGAAGTGGCTCCCGCCCAATATGAGCTTGCCCCTGTGTTTGAACAGGCTAACGTCGCCACAGACCATAACATGCTGGTGATGGAGACCATGAAGCGGATTGCCAAGCGTTACGGCATGGAACTCATTCTGCATGAGAAGCCATTTGCTGGCGTGAACGGTTCAGGCAAGCACCTGAACTGGTCAATGGGTGACGACCAGGGCAACAATCTGCTTAAACCAGGTGCAACTCCGCACGACAATGCTCAATTCCTGGTCTTCATGACGGCCGTCATCCGCGCCGTTTACAAATATTCCAAGTTGCTGCGTGTCGCCATCGCTTCAGCTTCAAATGACCACCGACTGGGTGCCAACGAAGCTCCGCCGGCGATTATCTCGGTCTTCCTGGGCGACATGCTTCAGGATATCGTTGAGCAGATTGAAAAGGGCGGTGCAACCAGCACGAAAACCGGCGGTGCCATGACGATCGGTGCTTCTGTTCTGCCGACCCTGCCGAAGGATGCCGGCGACCGTAACCGCACCAGCCCGTTTGCTTTCACCGGCAACAAGTTTGAATTCCGGGCCGTTGGTTCCAGCCAATCCATCGCCGGGCCGATTGTGGTTCTGAATACGATCGTGGCCGAGAGCCTTGATTTTGTCGCCACCGAGCTTGAGAAGACAGGTAAGTCAGGCGATGCCCTGAACCCTGAAATTCAGAAGCTGTTGCAAAAGATCATTTCCGAATCAAAGGCCGTGATCTTCAATGGCGACGGTTACAGCGAAGCCTGGCACCAGGAAGCCGAAAAGCGTGGCCTGCCAAACCGTAAGAACACGGTTGACAGCCTGCCAGACCTGATCTCGGCCGAGTCGATTGCTCTCTTCGGCAAGTATGGCGTCTTCACCGAGCGTGAAATTCATAGCCGCTATGAAATTCTGCTGGAAGGCTACAAGAAGACGATCAACATTGAAGCCCAGCTCACGGCCCAGATCGCCAATAAGCAGATTCTGCCGGCCGCCCTGCGTTATCAAACCCAGGTCGCCGCCTCAATCGCTGCCCTGAAGGGTGCCGGTGTGGAGGCACCAGCACCGCAGTTGGCATTGCTCACCGACCTGACAACATCAATCGCCGACCTTCAGACCCGTGCCGATGCCCTGCAGAAAATTGCCGAGCATCACGCTGATGGCGACTCTCTGGCTCATGCCAAGTATTCTCGCGACGTGATCATCCCTGCCATGAATGCCGCCCGTGAAGCGGCCGACAAGCTGGAAACCATCGTCGCCGACGATCTCTGGCCATTGCCAACTTATCAGGAAATGCTCTTTATCAAGTGATTTCTCACCTGATTGACTTCCTTAAAGTCAGGCCCTGCAAAGGGCCTGGCTTTTTTTCATTTAATCCAGGCCTGTTCCATGCCCGCTCTATGCAACACCGCCTGGCTTACAGGCTGACAATGCCCGGCAAAACATGGGCATAAAGCCAGACGATGGCACCGACAATCAGGGCCAGAATAATGGAATGCAGCAACACAGCGCGAAGGATCGGCCCTTCCTGGCCGTGTTCGCCGGTGGCAGCGGCGGCCACCACGATGGACTGGGCATCAATCATCTTGCCCATCACGCCGCCTGTGGTGTTGGCCGAAGCCATGAGCAGCGGGCTCAGGCCAAGTTTTTCAGCAGTAATCACCTGCAGGTTGCCGAAGAGGACATTCGAAGCCGTGTCCGAGCCGGTCAGGGCTACACCCAGCCAGCCAAGCAGGGCCGCAAAAACCGGATAAAACGTGCTGCCGGTGCGTGTCATTGCCAGGCCCAGCACGGCATCCATCCCGGCATATTTTGTGATATAGCCCAGGCACAACATGCCCAGAATGGCTGCAAAGGCGGGTCGCAGGCGATAAAGCGTATGCCCGAACATGCGCACAAGCTGCCCAGGGCGAAGCCCAAGATAGAGCCCGGAAATAAGAGCGGCAATCATTGTGGCCGTGCCGGTGGAACTGGCAGGTGCAATATCAAGATAGGCATCTTCCAGATCTTTTTTCGGGTCGGGCCTGGCCCGGCCTGAAAGGGCTTCACCCTTGGCTACCATCTTGTGCAGGCCAGCCATGGGCTTTTTGAAATCGGCATGATCAGCCAGCCATTTCTTCACACCCGGCACGCCCCAGATCATGACCATCACCGTCAGAATGGCGAACGGAGCCCAAGCCCGGGCCACTTTGGCCATCGGTATTTTTTCTGCAACGGTTTGAGCCGCTTCATCGTGCGGAAACTTCCATTCCTGCCGGGGTTTCCAGAATTTCAGCAGAACCACGGCCGCGATCAGGCTTGAGAGCGAAGAAACAATGTCAACCAGCTCAAAACCCATATGATTTGACCAGAACCACTGCACCCCAGCGAAAACTCCGCCGATCACCACCAGGGCCGGGGCAATGCCCAGGGCCCCACGCACCCCGGCAATCATGGCCACCAGCCAGATCGGAATAATCAGCGAGACTGGCGGCAAAATGCGGCCCGAAACGGCGGAGATGGCCTCGACATCAAGGCTTGTCACCGCCCCCAGCGTTCGTATGGGGGTGCCAAGGCCACCCCATGCCACAGGGGCCGTATTAGCCACCAGGCAAAGCACCGCCGCCTGAAACGGCTTGAATCCAAGCCCCACCAGAAAGGCCGCCGAAATGGCCACCGGGGCACCAAAACCGGCTGCCCCTTCAATGAAGGCACCAAACGAGAACGCCACCAGCACGGCCTGAATGCGGCGGTCGCCAGAAAGGCTGGCGATTGAGGCCTTCATCACTTCAAATTGCCCTGTTTCCACGGCAATGTCGTAAAGAAAAACCGCTCCGGTAATCAGCCAGATAATGCGAAACAGCGAAAAGACAGCACCCACCAGTGTGGCCCTGGCGGCCAGATCAACCGGCATTCCAAAGGCCATTGTTGCCACGACAATCGCAGTGACAAGCCCCGCCCAGGCTGATTGCCAGGCATTCGCCTTGCCGGTAATCAACAGCCCCAGAAGCACCACCAGGGGCATGGCAGCAATGGCCGTGGAAACAACCCACAGGCCTGTGGGGTCGTATTGCTGAATCCAGATATTCGCATCCATTGATGTGATCCGCTGTTTTTTGAAATGTTATTTGAGATTGGCGGCGGCGGCTTCGTCAACGATCCAGACGACTTTCGAAGCCTGTGTCTGCAAAAGCGATGCAGGAACGGTCGATACTGGCGGCCCCTGAAGCGAAGCTGCCACGGCATCGGCCTTGTTCGGGCCAAAGGCGAGAATCAACACTTTTTTAGCGGCCAGAATCGCCTTCGTGCCAACCGTCAGGGCATGTGTGGGCACATTTTCAAGCCCACCGAAGGCGGGTGCAGCATCGGCTCGGGTGACCGGGTGCAGCTCAACCAGCCTGGTCGGCAGCGAACAGGCTTCAGCCAGTGTGGCTTCAAATGGCTCGTTAAACCCGATATGCCCGTTGCGGCCAATGCCCAGAAGCTGTAAATCAAGCCCGCCGGCTTGCTCGATCCATACTTCAAACTGCCTTGCGTGCTCTTCAGCGGCGAAGGCGGGCACTGTGCCATCAAGCACATGTGCCTGGTTGGCAGGCAAGTTCAGAAATCGGAACAGATGCAGGTGCATAAACCAGCGATAGCTTTGGTCGTTCAGCGGGCCAATGGGGTAATATTCATCAAGGTTATAAGTGGAAACGCCAGCCAGCGAAACCTCGCCTGCCATGCTTTTTCGCACCAGTTCCTGATAAACCGGAATGGGTGTGGAGCCGGTGGCCAGGCCCAGCACGGCCTTCGGCGTAGCTGAAACAACATCGGCTATGAACCCGGCGGCCTCAATGCAGGCCTCGGCGGCACTGGCATAAACCCTTACTCCAGCAGCGGCATTGGTGTTAATGGTTCGATAATTCGGCATTAGCAGGCTCATTTTTGAATTGGTATGAGGTATAGCAGCGGCCGGTCACAGTTGTGTGCCATTCACGGCTGAAATGTTTTGTTACAAAAATAGTGAAAAAAGCCTCGAAGTGAAAGTGGCAAGCCAGAAAAAATGGCAAGTTTCCATCTTGGCAGAGCGATTTTCACGTTCTCCATAAAACCAATAAATCATGAACGGAAAGAGCAAATTTATAGAAAACGACATTCGTAAAATAATTCATTTGTAAATTGAAATTGAATTTATTCCTCTTCGTAAGTGAAGCTCAGCTCAAGTGAGGTAAGCATGGCCACCACCACGTCGGCATATGAGACCTGCGAATCGCCAATATCCACATTCGACCACTGGCCCTGAATCAGCATGCCGCCGTCGGGTGTCTCAATGGCTCGCAAAAGGCCGCTGATCGGAAAATCTAGGCTGATGAAATCAAGGTCGTAGCCCTGCGCCGGCTGGCCGTCAATGGCCGCCTCAATCGCCTGTTCTGCCAGCCCGTCATATTCGCCCTTCATCGCCCCGAGTGCTTCCTGCAAAAGGTCTTGGGCCGATCTGTCGGAGTGTATGCTCAGCGTCATCCATGCCAGGCCGCCGGGGGCCTCAATTTCCACCATCCTGTCCAGCTCGTCGCCCGACTCTTCCACCTTCCAGTTGGGCGGATACAGCAGGCGGAACATCGGGTCAGCGAAATGGCCGTTCATGGCAAAATCCGTCTTGTGTTGGTTTCTGTGCGAATCAATGCGAATATCGTCCAGTTTTCAGGGCAGGTGCGTCAAGCCCGCGGTTTGTGAGTGACTACGAAAAACCTTCGAAATATGTTATTTTGTGGCAGTCACAAAACCGGATGCAAAGAAGCGTTCTTTGCCGGAATCAGCAACAAAATAAAGCAGAATTGACGCATGCGGATTCTCTCAGGCATTCAGCCCTCGGGCGCCCTTCACATCGGCAATTATCTTGGTGCCATTCAGCAGTATATTGCCCTTCAGCATGGCAACCAAGCCTATTATTTTGTGGCTGATTATCATGCCCTGACGAGTGTCCGTAATGCCGGCACCCTGCGCGGCTATGTCCGGGACGTCCTGCTCGACCTGATTTCACTGGGCCTCGACCCCGAAACAGCCACCATCTTTGTGCAGTCAGACGTGCCCGAAACTGTTGAGCTGGCCTGGCTCCTGACAAGCGTCACGCCCATGGGCTGGCTTGAAAAATGCGTAAGCTATAAAGATAAGGTTGCTCAGGGCATTCCGGCCGAACATGGCCTTTTTGCTTATCCTGTGCTTCAGGCAGCTGACATTCTGCTTTACGATGCCGACGTGGTGCCAGTGGGGCAGGACCAGAAGCAGCACCTTGAGATTACCCGCGATATCGCCGACCGCTTTAACAATGTCTATGGCGGTGCCGAGCCTGTTTTCAAGCTGCCTGATGCTAAAATTATGCCATCAGTGGCCGTGGTGCCGGGCCTTGATGGTCGTAAAATGTCAAAAAGTTATGGCAACACGATCGAGATTTTCGACGAGCCCAAAACCATCGAAAAGAAATGTAAAAAAATTGTAACCGACAGCACACCGATGGCCGACCCGAAAAATCCGGAAAATTGCCCTGTCTTTAATTTACTGAAACTTTTTGCAACTGACGATGAAACACAGCAGTGGGATGTGCGATATCGCCAGGGCGGCATGGGCTATGGCGATGTGAAAAAACGCCTGGCCGAGCTGATTATCGAGCGATTTGCCCCCGCCCGAGAGCGGCGTGCCCAGTGGGCCGCCGACCCCGTGAAACTGGCCGAAGTGCGGCAGGCCGGTGCGGAAAGAGCCAGAAAAACCGCCAGAATCGTGCTTGACCGGGCCCGCCACGCCTGCGGCCTGGGCTGACTGGCACACCTGGTTAACTGCCGGTTTTGAAAACGAGAAGGTAAGGCACGGCACTCAGGCCGGTGTCGTCCCTGAAATTCTGCAGAGTGGCGGTGTTCACCCAGATGGCATAAGTCCTGTTTTTCTCAAGCCGAACCGGCAAGATCGCTGTTTTCTTGTCGGCATCATAGCGAAGCGGCTGACTTTTGTCGATTTCAGGGAAAGAGCCATCAGTCAGCTTGCCCCACGACCATGTCTTGTCGCGCATCGGCTTGGAAAATCGTACTTTGATTTCTGTCAGGGTGTGGGCCACGTTGTCGTCGCCCGCAGCCGGCTCGGTGCTCACAACCACTGGCGGTAGGCTTTTGATCGTCACTTCCTGTGCCACAGTTACTTGTGCCAGTTCGCCCGAAAAGGCACACAGGCAAAGGGCGATCAGGCATGATTGCAATTGCATTTCAGGTTTCTCCTGTTTTGTTTTTGTCAGAGTTTTCTATCTCAGGCTGCCGTCGGCCGCGTTTTTTCATGGCCTCGGTCAGCAGAAATTCAACCTGGGCGTTCACACTTCGCAGGTCGTCGGCCGCCCAGGCTTCAAGCTCGCGAAAAAGCCCTGGATCAAGTCTCAGCAGAAAAGATTTCCGTTCCTTCATCCAGAGAGAGCCTCGCTTGGTTGCATGCGTCTTAAGCCTGTCAGATCAAAATATGTGCCAGTGATTGATCAGCCGGAATAGAGCGTGCCAGAGTTAATCACCGGGTGGGCCTCAGATTCGCCGCAAAGAATCACCAGCAGGTTATTCACCATGGCGGCCTTGCGTTCAGGGTCAAGGTCCACAATCTGTCGTTTGGCCAGTTCATCAAGGGCCATTTCCACCATGCTCACCGCGCCATGCACAATCTTCTGGCGGGCGGCGATAATAGCCTCAGCCTGCTGGCGCCGCAGCATCACGCTGGCAATTTCAGGGGCATAGGCCAGGTGTGTGATACGGGCTTCGTCCACTTCCACACCGGCCTTGTGCAGGCGGTCGCGTAGCTCGGCCAGCAGCGTCTGGGCCACTTCCTCGGTGCTGTCGCGCAGGGTCAGCTCGCCCTTGTCGGCATCGTCGCCCGAGCCATGGTCATAGGCATACGTTCCTGCCAGATGTCGCAGGGCCGATTCGCTTTGAATATGCACATATTTTTCGTATTGTTCCACATCAAAAACGGCCGCAGCCGTGTTTTCCACACGCCAGACGATCACGATGGCAATTTCAATCGGGTTACCACGCTTGTCGTTGACTTTGAGCTTCGAGCCTTCCAGATTCCGGGCCCGAAGGCTGATCTTGCGTTTGGTGTAAAACGGGTTGACCCAGTAAAAACCGGCATCGCGCACCGTGCCCACATAAGGCCCGAAAAACATCAGCAGGCAGGCTTCGTTTGGCTGAATCGTAAAAAGCCCGTTGAACCAGATCATTCCCACGATAAAGATGGGAAATGAGAGAAGCAGCAGAATCGGGCTCGACGCAACCGCCACAACAAACAAAAGTCCTGAAAAAAGTATCATGCCTATCGCCAGAAACAGATGTATCCAGCCATTGCCTGCCGATCTCAGCTTCTCAGTCGTCATTGAAACATCTCCTTGTATCATTTTGCCAAGTCTTAGTATATCGTATCTATATCGAAATGATATCATTTTTGTATCATGTGTCAATGGTCTTAAATGATAATCTATCAATCATACACTTGGTAAAGTTCATAAATACGGATAGATAAAGAGTTTTGAATGAACTTCACGAAATTGAAATGATCAAAATAAAAAGGCACACATGCAATGGATGTGTGCCTTGAGGAAAATCTACTGATAAAGCCTGCTGTCAATCGCCATGCAGCAGCATGGTGTCCGGGGCAAGCTGGCCGCTCAAAATTCCCATGGCAATCTGCATCGGGTCGGCGGCTGTTCCTTCAGCCAGGGTCGGCTCAAAGTGCTCGATCTGAAAGAGTTCCACGCCTTCAAAGTCGTTGTCTTTCTGCACCCGGCTTGATGGCAGGCGGTGGCCATCTCGCCATTCACGCACCAGCGAGGCATAAGCCTGGCCCAGATGGTCGCAAAATTCGGTGTAATCTGTCAGGCGAATTTGCGAGGCATGGCAGTTAATCGCCCAGGCCTTGGTGTGGGCCAGCGATTCATCATACATGAAAAAGGCGTTGGGCCGGGGCAGGGGGCCCCAGGGTGTCCAGCCGCTTAAAACCAGCGTGGCATTGAGCTGTGCCGAGACCAAGGCAATCGCCGCCAGGGCTCGGGTCATGCGGTGGGCCATGTGGCCGTCAGAGGCGGGCGGCACGATCACGGCACCCGGACGCACCTTGGCGAACCATTCAATAATTTTCGTAAGGTCGGCTGATGTCGGATGATAGCCGGGCGAGCGATAGGCTTCAAGGTCCCAGCAGACGGCTTCAGAACCAAGCACGCTGCACTCAAGCCGGAACTCGGATTCACGCACTTTAATCTTTTTTGATTCGTTCAGCCACGAGGCATCAACATTGCGCTCGCCGGCGAAAACCAGCACTTCATAAACCGGCATGCCCCGGCGCACGGCATATTCGTGAATCAGGCAACCCGCGCTGATGGCACCATCGTCAGCATGCGGGCAAAGCATGACCAGCGGCCTGTCTTTCGAAATCGCTGGCTTCAGGGCCTCGCGAATGTCGATCAGGTGGGCATGAGTGCCCGTCTTCCGAACCGTTCGCAACATGGATTCACAAAACGAATCAAACGCCGGATTGCCCGGCATGCCTAAATCATGAAGGATCATCGATGAATACCCGGTGCGGCTTTCTGACCCTGGAGAGGTGAAATCACCCTGACATGGAATTTTTCGGCGTCACATAACGACTCAAGCAAAACAATTATGATTCCAAAAACTTCGCCCGTCAAAGAAAAATCCAACATTCCTGAAAAACTTTCTGACAGTCAGCCGGGTTAATTAAGAAGATGTACTGTCAATTTAAACAATAACTTCAGAAAAACGATTTGTTCGGATTTTATCAACTTTCATGGTTCAGTTTGACGATAAAGAAGAAGAGTGGTTGTGCGCGGATTTTGTCGAAAGATCTCGCCAACGGCTTTGGGGGGTAAGGCGAAGGAGTCGCCATGAGTCATGGATTTCATATCAAATTTGTTGCTGTGTCAGGCTTTATCAGCCTGACGATTTCTGGTTGCGTGCATCACACGGGGGCTGACAAAAGCAGTCCGGTGACGGCTTCGGCCCAGGGCATTCCAGCACCCGGGCCTTGGGCTAGGCTCAGCGGCAAAGGCG
>JBJTRR010000361.1:0-1900 GCA_046076185.1 bacterium
GAGGTTATATTGCCTTTGCGATTGATTATCGCCTTGCGCCCAAACACCCCTGGCCCGCCCAGTGGGAAGATGTGCGTGATGCCGTGATTTATGTGCGCCGGGAGGCAAAGAAATACGGTATTGATCCAGACCGGATTGGTGCCGTGGGTTATTCTGCTGGCGGCCACTTGGCCAGCATGCTGGCGGTGCAGGGGGCAAAGGCCACAAGTGAAACCGAGCCAAAAATTTCAGCCAAAGTTAGTTGTGTGGCCGCTGGTGGTGCGCCCTGTGACTTTGCCGAAATGCCGCTGGATAATGGCATGCTGAAATACTGGCTGGGCTCAACACGCAAGGAATCGCCTGAAACATACCTGCAGGCCTCGCCGCTGAGACTGGTTTCGAATGTTTCGGCACCCACCTTCTTCTACAACGGAGTGATGGATTTTATGGTCAGGCCGAACTCGGCTGCCGACCTTTCGAAATCGCTCAAAAAATTTGGTATCGATACTGCTCAGCACCTGATCCCAGGAGCAGGGCACATCACCGCAGCCCTTGACGAAAAAGCCCTGACCAACGCCTGGGCCTTTCTTGACAAGCACCTGAAGCCTGCTGCCACCAAAACCACACCCGCTGAAAGCACCAAGCCACAGGCCGCAGCCGTTGCGGCACCGGTCGGGAAGTAAAGGTATGGCCAATCAAAGGCTAGTGATTTCCGTAGGCCAGTGTGGCTACGACAACAGTCGCCTGCAAATCCTGATCAGGTCGATCGACCCTGACCTGATTTTCCAGGCAACTGATACTGCGCAAGAGGCATTTCAGCTTATGAAATCAAAGGCCGGGCAAACGGCTCTTTTGCTTGTCAATCGGGTGTTTGATGCCGATGGGGCCAGCGGCCTTGGCCTGATTCAGGAAATCACCAGAGATTCGCAAGCCGCTCATCCGCCGGTCATGCTGGTTTCCAACTACGAAGACGCCCAGGCTTCGGCCATCGCCCACGGTGCCCTGCCCGGGTTCGGCAAATCGTCGCTGGGTCATGCCGAGACTGCCAATCGCATCAAATCGGCACTTGGTATAAAATGAACCGGAATTTTACTTCCGGTCTGTCAGTTCAAGTGTCACAATTTTCCATTTGTTGTTCACTTTTCGGCGCATTTGTGTGAACTGGAACCGCTTGGTTGTGCCATTTTCGGTGATCTGGAAAAAGCCTGAAATCTGAAGTAGCTCGGGCGTGATAAACCGGGCAAAGTGCACTTCGTTTTTGGGCAACCATTCACCAATCTTCGGTGCCAGTTCATAAACCTTGTCGATTTTCTCTCGCCCACGGGTGATGGCCACTGTCGGCGCACCATAAGGCTCAATCGTGGTGATCAAAATCTCGGCATCGTCCATGTATTGCTCAGCCAAAGCCTTGCTGTCGCCTTTGATAAAGAGAGCCACGCCCGCTTCGGTCAGTTCTTTGGCCAGCTTCATCGCAGGCTGGTCGGCGGGGGTCGAATCCTGTGCAGAAACCGCCAGGCAAACCAGATTCAAACCCAGCAGGCAAACCATGATTTTTTTACCCATCGCTCCGTGCCTCTCTTCTTTAATAGCTGAACAGGAAGTGCTTCCAATGATCATCAATAATTATACTGAATCCACATATTCCTGTTTCGTTATATTTTGATTGAGCTGCCCACCAGCCGGCCCATGCTCCAGGCCGCCTGAAAGTTGTATCCGCCAATGCGGCCGTCAATATCAAGCACCTCGCCAAGCAGATAAAGCCCCGGGCAAAAGCGGCTCTCAAGCGTTTTACTATCCACTTCCGCCAAGGCCACACCGCCTGATGTCACTTCGGCTTTCTCAAAACCAAGCGTCCCCGCCAGTGGCATTTTCAGCCCCTTTAGCGCAGCCACCAGGCCACGCCTTTTCTCTTTTGAAAGTT
>JBJTRR010000362.1:0-2671 GCA_046076185.1 bacterium
ATCTTGAATTAATGGCACGCCGGGGGGACACAACCGGCCTGACACGGGCGGAAAACTCTTCATGCAATCGGTCGTATCACTCATTCTCGGCGGCGGTCGCGGAACCAGGCTTTATCCTCTCACCAAAAGCCGTTCAAAGCCGGCCGTGCCCATTGGCGGTAAATACCGGCTGATTGATATCCCGATTTCCAACTGTATCCACTCCGGAATGACGCAAATCTATGTTCTCACTCAGTTTAACTCACTAAGCCTGCACCGCCATATTGCCAATACCTACAAATTCGACCCCTTCTCGGGCGGATTCGTCGAGATTCTGGCCGCCCAGCAGACCATGCAGCACGAAGGCGGGTATCAGGGCACGGCCGACGCCGTCAGGCGCAATATTGAAGTGCTTTCCAAAAAATACGACCTCGTCCTGATTCTTTCCGGCGACCAGCTTTACCGCATGAATTTTCAGGAGATGATCCGCACGCACCTGATTTCAGAAGCTGATGTGACGATCGCCGCCCTGCCGGTTGACGACAGCCAGGCACGCAGCTTTGGCGTGATGCAACTTGATGCAGGTGGACAGGTTACGAGCTTTGAAGAAAAGCCGAAAACGACTGAGGCCCTGAACCGAATGCGTGTCACGCCCGACTGGATTGACCGCCAGGGTATCGCCTCAAGGGGCCGCAGCTTCCTGGCCAGCATGGGCATTTATCTCTTTAACCGCAAAACACTTATTGAAATGCTCACGACCGACAACGCTACTGATTTCGGCCGCGAAGTCTTTCCGGCTGCGATTCGCAATCGCAAGGTGCAGGCCCATCTTTTCGACGGATACTGGGAAGATATCGGCACCATCGGGGCCTTTCACCAGGCCAATATCGACCTTACCAAACCCGTTCCGCCATTTGAGTTTGTGTACGAAGGCAACCCGGTTTTCACCCGGCCGCGTTATCTGCCCTGCTCTCGCCTGGAGAAGGTTGAAATCACCAACAGCCTGATTTCCGATGGCTGCGAAATTGGCAAGGGCTGCGTGATTGAAAATTCCATTATCGGGGTGCGGGCCGTCATTGGCGACAATGTCACCATCCGAAACAGTTATATCATGGGTATCGACGAATACGAGACACAAGCCGAGGCCAGTGCAGGACTTGCGGCAGGCAGCCCGGTCAAGGGTATCGGTTCGGGATGCCTCATTGAAAACGCCATCATCGACAAAAACCCTCGCATTGGCCGCGACGTGCAAATCATTAATAAATCGGGACTTGTGGAAACAAGTGTCGAATCGCCCACGCACACCATCAGCGACAAGATTGTCGTTGTGCCGCGTAACGCCATTCTGCGCGACGGCCTTGAAATTTAAGGCCGTTGATTCAGGATTTGCGCTTCAACCGCAATTCAGCCGGTTTTCAGCCCACGGGTGCAATCGCTTGCCTGATCGCAAGTAATTGCACCAGAAGGGCTTCAAGATCTCGCAGATAAAGTGCGTTGGGCCCGTCGGAAAGTGCATTTTCCGGGTTCGGGTGCACTTCCAGGAACACGGCATCGCAGCCAGCTGCCACAGCGGCCCGGGCCAGATAAGGCACCATATCGCGTTCACCGGCGGTCACACCCTGCCCGGCACTCGGAAGCTGCACCGAGTGGGTCGCATCAAACACCACCGGGGCCCCAGTGGCTTTCATCACAGGAATGGCCCGCATGTCGTTCACAAGCCGGCCATAGCCGAACGTGGTGCCGCGTTCAGTCAGCAGCACACCCGATGCACCAGCAGAATCAAGCTTTGCGACAACATGCCCCATATCCCAGGGGGCCATGAATTGCCCTTTTTTAACATTCACCGGCCGACCGGTCGCCGCGCAGGCTTCCAGCAGGTCGGTCTGGCGGGCCAGAAACGCCGGAACCTGAAGCAGGTCAACGACTTCAGCAATGGGTGCAGCCTGCTGCGATTCATGCACGTCGGTCGTGACGGGCAGGCCCATGTTCTCTTTGATCGACCGGAAAACCTCAAGACCGGCTTCCATTCCCGGCCCGCGATACGAACTTTTCGATGTCCGGTTCGCCTTGTCAAACGATGCCTTAAAGACCAGTGGCACCCGCAATCGCCGGCACAGGGCCTTCAGCTCGGTTGCGATAAACTCTGTCATGCCATGCGGTTCCATCACACATGGCCCGGCAATCAGGGCCAGCGGCTGCCCCGTGCCGAAGACAACATCGCCGACTTGAACCTGCCGTGGCGTTTCGGGGCTATTCATTGCAACCCTATTCCCTTACTGATACATAGCTTGCGAGAATCATTGCCTGGTTTGGCAACGCTCATTTCCAGCGGCAACTTTCGGCAAAATCAGGCAACTCGTCAAGGCCGGTTCATCAAGGCCGTGCAGGAATTGGATCAAATCAACCATTTACATAAAGACCATGTTTTGTTCCACCATGTGAATCAAATCTATCCTCTACCAGAGAGTAGAATTTATTTTCACCTCTTTCGTAAAAACGATAAATGGAATAAGCAATCAAATCGGCAAGTTGGATAAGCCTTGATGCTTTCGAATCAAGAAACAACGGAACTTCCGAAAAATTCCTGATGATTCCCCACTGGTGTCCAATTGTTCTAAAGTCGGAAGCCAATGATTGAATTGTTGTTTCATAAGTGGATTTGTCAAATAAAATGACCCCTCTTTGGGTATCG
>JBJTRR010000363.1:0-1444 GCA_046076185.1 bacterium
TCCAACTGCGGCTGGAGCTATGCCACAGCCCGACTTGCTCTCAATCGCCTACAGAAAATCGGGATTCTAGTTGCTGAACAGCCCATAGCCCCAGGCGATAATACGGCTTTGGCCGCCCTGAGGCACCACAGCGGTGTGCGAATTATGGCTGATGAGAGTGCATTTACAGCAAGCGACGCCTGGAACCTGCTTCAGGCTGGGGCGGTGGATGTGATCAGCGTTTACCCCGGAAAAAACGGCGGAATATCAGGGTCTGTCGAGATTGCAGCGACGGCTAGATCGGCAAATGTCGTGTGTCATATCGGAAGTAATCTTGAGCTTGGTATTGGCACGGCAGCCATGATTCATCTGGGCTGTGCAGTGGTTCCAATCGACAGCGAGACCTACCCTTCCGACATTTTGGGGCCACATTATCATGAGTCGGATTTGCTCGTTACACCGCTTTCGCTTGGGCCTGATGGGGCCAAAGTGCCGGATGGGCCTGGCCTGGGTGTCGAGCTTGATGAGAAAGCCCTGGCGAGATATCGAACGGATTGAATTTAACCGAAAAGGCTGCGTAGAGGCTGCCCTTCCGTCACTCGTATGGGGCGGTCCAGATGATCTCTGATAAATGTATCAGGGTCAACACCAAAAGCTTGTAGCACCGTGGCATGAAAATCTTCAGGGCTCACCGGTTTATCCTTAACATAGGCCCCGATTTTGTCGCTTTCACCGTAAATCTGGCCGCCACGCACACCACCGCCTGCCATGAGCTGGGTGTAGCAATTCGGCCAGTGGTCGCGACCCGCCATGTCATTGATTTTGGGTGTCCGGCCGAATTCACCGGCAACCACTACAAGAGTCTCGTCAAGCATTCCACGGCTTTCCAGATCTTCAAGCAACGCAGGAAAGGCTCTGTCGAACGATGGTGTGCAATATTGGTGCGTAAGCATATCAACACCTTTCCTTACACCACCCACACCGCAGATATCGGTTGCCACGCCGTGGTTATCCCAAAGGTTAAACTGGCAGCCCTGCTTGTCAAAAAAGGTCCAGAAAACATTAACAAATCGCACGCCTGACTCAATCAGTCGGCGTGCCAGCAGAAAACTCTGGCCATATTCGTTGCGGCCATATCGGTCTCGCATACATGAATCTTCAAGTGTCAGGTCAAATGCCCGCGATGAAAGCTCGCCACCAAGCATCGCCGAAGCACGTTCAGCCAGAGCATTCCAGCGTTCTTCCAGAGCTAATGAAGTTGTTGAGGGAGAATGCCCCATTAACTGACGACGCATGTCAAACCGGCTTTGGCTGACTTGATCAGGCAGCCGGAAACCTGAATACTTCAGATCTTTGGGGGCAAGAGAATCGATTTTAGGCTCATCAAGTGCCACTGCATCATAGGCGGGCCCCAGAAAACCGCCCGATTGTCCTTTGACAGGTGGCGAACTGGTTGTAAAATAAC
>JBJTRR010000364.1:0-3364 GCA_046076185.1 bacterium
TCATATGGCCCGAATTCGGCCAGCCGGTTTTGCAGAAAGTCATCAAATGCAATCGCAGCCTGCTCTCGATTCACCGGCAAATCAAAACCTACCGTTTCGCCAATGTGGCTTGCGTAATCAGTTTCGACATCAGTCATCACCTGCCTGGTGATTTTGTCAGGCTCAAATGCAATAAAGTCGGGCACATCTAATTTCTTGGGCAGCGGTTTTCGATTCTCAGCATCATAATTCCATTCACCACCCGCCGGTGTGCCATCAGGCTCCATCAGTAATTGAAAATGCCGCCGCATCGTCCGATAAAAATTCTCCATAATGATATTTTTCGTTACAGGCCGCTTAAACTCGGTCTGTAGCCAGTAAAACTGCGAATTATCGATCAAATGCAATGGAACTTCTTTTGATTTTTCAACAATCTGCTTTTGAAGCTTGATTGAAGGGTATTCCAGAGCCTCCATTGCGAAACAGTTTCGCCAGCCATGCTTTTCCCGGTGTAATTTCAAGCCGTCGTAAAATGTCTCGGCTCGCAGATAATCCACCTGCCAGCCTGTGGCTTTCAATTCCTCGGCATAATGTCGCATGGCACTGATATAAAGCACCAGCCGTTTTTTGTGATACGGCAGCGCCGAAAAATGCCGCCGCGACTCAATCAGCACGACGCGAATCGCTTTTTGATCACCACCATTTTCTCTCAGTGATTCAACCAGTGCCGGATGCCTGGCAGGTTCAAGCAATTGATCAGGCAATATCCAGGCTGCAATTTTCGAAGGCATTTCAGGCTCATTGAAGGACTATTCTGATTTTTGATTTAAATTCAGCGTAATCAAAAAATGGCTATCGCCAAGGTGCCCATGCTTACAAAATCAAAAACGGAAGCAAAATATAGCCTGAAAGGGGCAAGGCGTCTTGCCACAGCCCCTTTCGGTTTGAATTATTCAGCAGTTCGATTCATTTCGCCCTGCCTTGCGTGCTCAGCATCGCTGGCGGTTTTCAAATGCGGCCTCGGGATAAAATTCGTCGCTTCTGGCCGCTGGTAAACCACTGGCATGGGCACGGGTCTGGCCACCACCGGCAAGGCCACGCTTTCCGCCTTGTCAGATTCACTGACAACTGTCGATTTCGCCTTCACTTCAGGCTCACTCACTGGCTCGACTGAAGCAGTTTCAGGTTTTTTTGCGAAAACCTCGGTGCCCACCAGCTCGTTACATAGCTCGGCATAATCTTCGGCACCCCGACTGGTCGGGCTATAGTCAAAGATCGACTGACCAAAGCTGGGCGCTTCGGCCAGGCGAATATTGCGCCTGATTTTCGTGCGGAACACCCTCGATTCAGACCAGGGTGCAGCACTGTTTCGACGCTTGTCAAAAAAGCTGTCAAGGTCTTCCACCACTTCCGAGCCCAGCCTCGTGCCCGACTCAAACAGGCAAAGCACCACTCCGGCCACTTTCAAATCCTTGTTCACCCGCTTCGAAACCAGGTGAATCGTCTCAAGCAGCTTCGACAAACCATGAAGGGCCAGGAAGTGGGCCTGCAGCGGAATCATCACTTCACCCGCCGCACAAAGGGCATTCAGCGTCAACACGCTCAGGCTCGGCGGGCAATCCAGCATCACATAATCATAATTTTCTGATTCTGCCGCCAGAAGGTCGCGCAAGATCATCTCGCGGCCCACCGTGGTAATCAGCTCCACCTCAGCCGCCGCCAGGTCGATGTGGCTACCACACACGTCAAGATTCGAAGCCACATTTTTCTTAACTTTCTCCAGTGGCAAATTGTCTGTCAGGGCCTCATACATTGATGGGCCCGACCGCCCCGGCATCAGCCCCAGATGAAGCGTGGCATGGGCCTGGGGGTCAAGATCAATGACAAGAGTACGAAACCCCTTGCGAGCTAGCGCAGCGGCCACATTCACGGTGGATGTCGTTTTGCCAACCCCACCCTTCTGATTCAAAACAGCGATGCATCGCATGGTCGCATGGCCTCCGTGCCCGTTCCTAACCGGCTCTCTTCAGCAATCGCCAAACCTCCACCCACCGGGCATGGTATGGCCTATAACGAATTTATCGGTTTTATTCTTCATGGAAGTTGAGCAAACTTCTTTCTACACCTGCCACACCGCCATTCTCACTACATTCTCCGCATTTTATACGGAGATTAATCTGGATTTTGCGGAGATTAGCCTTTATAATCTCCGCAGATATTGCGGAGAATCAGCATGTATATTCATGAACAGGCGGATTGGCCGGTATTCCGGTGGGATCGATTGGGGCTGGCTGACGAGCTGGCAGCGGTTCGGCACCGGCAGGGGCGATTGGTTGGCCGGATGGAGGGGCTGGGGTTTCGGCTTCGCGAAGAGGCGGTGCTTGGCACGCTCACGCTGGAAGTGCTGAAATCAAGTGATATTGAAGGTGAAGTGCTTCCCACAGATCAGGTTCGGTCGTCGCTTGCCCGGCGGCTTGGTGTTGAAATCGGGGCACTTGTGCCAGCCGATCGGCATGTCGAGGGGGTGGTTGAACTCATGCTCGACGCTATGCGAAATTACGATCATCCGCTCACGGCTGACCGACTCTTCGGCTGGCACTCCGCCCTTTTCCCCTCGGGCCATAGCAGTATGAGACCAATCCGGGTCGGCCAGTGGCGCAATGACTCGTCGGGCCCGATGCAGGTCGTTTCAGGGCCGATTGGACGCGAAAAAGTCCATTTTCAGGCCCCGGCGGCCCATCGACTTCCGTCAGAAATGGCACAATTCCAGGCCTGGTTTAATGGTCCAACTTCAATCGACCCGGTCATCAAAGCGGCTCTCGCCCATCTCTGGTTTGTGACGATTCACCCGTTTGACAACGGTGATGGCCGAATGGCCAGGGCTATCGCTGACATGGCACTGGCCCGATCTGAGGCAAGCCCGAAGCGGTTTTACAGCATGTCGGCACAGATCCGCCAACAGCGCAATGCTTATTACGATATTCTTGAGCAAACCCAGAAGGGCACGCTTGATGTCACCGCCTGGCTTCAGTGGTTCCTGCAATGCCTTGACAAGGCCTTCAGCCAGTCGGAAGAAACTCTGGCAGCAGTCATACGCAAGGCAGTTTTCTGGGAATCGCACGCGGGTGAATCATTTAATGATAGACAATTAAAGGTCATTAATCGGCTGCTTGATGGGTTTGAAGGCAAGCTCACTTCGTCAAAATGGGCCAGTCTGGCCAAATGCTCGCAGGACACGGCCGGCAGAGACATTGCCGACCTTCTCCTTCGCGGCATCCTCAAAAAAGACGCCGCCGGTGGCCGCAGCACCAGTTATTCACTTCCATAATATTTTACAATCAAATACAATTGCATTATGAGTTGCATTTTTTCCAAAATACTAATC
>JBJTRR010000365.1:0-14113 GCA_046076185.1 bacterium
CTTGAGAGATCATCAGCCTGTTTCTGCACAAATTGATCATTCAACAACATTAATGCCTGTGGTGCAACGGTTGTGACCGGCCGGTTACCTATCGGCACCGTGGTCGAAGGGCAGTCAAAAGTTTCAAGAATTGGCGGAACAAGGGCACGCTTGGCGAAAATATAAACACTTCGGCGATTTTGTTCTTCGGGAGAACTTTCCTGCCAACCTTTTCTCACACTGTCCTGCGTTCGATGAATCTCTTCGGATAATGCCGGGAAAAACCCCGGGCCACCTGCCTTTCGATTCAAATTTCCACTGAAAACCAGAAGCGAGTCCCGCAGGGCCTCAGCTTCAAGTCGTCTCGGGTTTTGACGCCAGAAATAGCGATTTGGCTCATCAATCGCAATATTTTTTGCATTGTCGGCCCGTGATGACATTTGATATGTCTGGCTTGTCATGATCAACCGATGCATCGCCTTGATTTTGAATCCGCCGGCAATCAATCGCGAAGCGAGAAAGTCAAGCAGTTCCGGGTGCGATGGCATTTCGCCAGTTCGCCCAAAATCATTGGCGGAAGGCACTATTCCTCTACCAAAATGATGTTGCCACAGACGGTTGACAATCACTCTTGCTGTCAGTGGATTATCTTTGGATGCAATCCATCTGGCCATCGCCAACCTTCGGCCGGAAGAGCCGTTTGACGGTTTTATTTCAGGCGATTTCAGTGAGAATATTCTGGGAAAAGCTGGTGTAACTTCCTCAGCCGGAGCATGTGCATCTCCACGCCTGAAAATGAATGTCGGCTTGACCGGATCTTCGTTTACAGCCAATGCCTGCTCAAATGGAATTTCATTTTCCATCTTTTTGATTTGATCTTTAATTTCATTAATTTTTAATGTGTCATTTGATTTGCCAATTAACATTTTCAATTCATCGATTTTAAATTTCTTCTCGTTTTCCCAATGTTGTAATTGGTCGTCTGAAGCAAGGATTTTTGTAATTTTGCCGGTGCCACGTCCACCACCGCCGGTTTTATGCAGGCCATAGGGGTTGATACTGCGAAAATGAGCCAGCATACTGTAATAATCTGATTGTCTGATCGGGTCATATTTATGATCATGGCAGCGGGCACAACCAATCGTCAGGCCCAGAAATGTTGCTCCGGTCGTTACCATAATGTCATCAAGATCATCAAATTCGGCCGTCAGCGTGCTGTCAGGCTCATCATCCCAGACATGAAGCCGGTAATAGCCGGTTGCAATAATTTTCTCCAGGGCATATTTACCAGGCATTTCATCGCCGGCAAGCTGTTCGGTGATAAATTGATCGTAAGGCTTGTCGGAATTGAAAGAATTAATAATGTAATCGCGATAACGCCATGCAAAAGGCTTGGTTCCGTCGCGTTCATAGCCATTGGTTTCGGCAAATCGCACAAGATCGAGCCAGTGGCGGCCCCATCGTTCACCATAATGCGGGCTTGCAAGCAGCTCATCAATCAGATTCGGCCAGGCCTCCGGGCTCATATCATTTTCAAATCGTTTCACAGCTTCAGGTGAAGGCGGCAAGCCAAGAAGATCATAATATGCACGCCGGATCAACTCTCGTCTGGATGCAGCCGGATTAGGTTGCAATTTGCTTGCCGTGAGTTTTTCAAAAATAAACCGGTCCACTGGATTTGAACGATTCGGACTGGATTGTCTCGGCAAAGTCGTGTCTCTGATCGGCTGAAACGACCACCAGGCTTTATCCTCAGCACTCAACTGAAAAGGCTTGGCTCGCAGCTGCGGGCCAGTTGCATCTGACATTTCCTGATGTACATTCTTTTTTTCTGATTTCAATAGAACACCTTCAGGCCAGGCTGCACCGCTCGAAATCCATTTTCCAATTGTATTAATAGAGTCTATCGAAAGTTTGCCGGCCGGCGGCATTTGAATATCGCCTTCATAGCCAAGCACTTCCATAATTAAACTTTTTTCCGGTTTGCCGGGAATAATCACATGGCCGCTCTCACCACCAGCCAAAGCCGCCGCATGGCTGGTTAAGTCAAGCCCACCTTTGGCTTTTTCAGGGTTATGACACGAAATGCAGTGCGATTGCAGAATCGGGCGAATGAAATCATTAAAACGCTGATTTTCATCGGCATTGACCGTATTCAAACCAGTCAGTTGAAATACAATTAAAAAAAATAATGAAATAGATCTCAATTTCATTAAGATCTTCAATTTTAATCGAATCTGCGACGAGACTTGCATTTCAGCGACCTTTTCAGGCTGGATCGACAGGCTTTCTTTTTTAAGAATTACCTGAAAAGTCGCAGTGGTTCAATTGTTTTTTTGATTTTCACGAAATAGTCAGGCCAGAAGCTCGGCAATTGGGTCTGCATGATCGACCAGAAGTATCGGACGACCATCGGGGCTTTGAAATCGTGCCAAAGGATTAATGCCAAGCTGTTCAAAAAGCGTGGCTGCAAGCTCGGCCGGGCTCACTGGTCGTTCCACGGGTGCCATGCCGTTGCGATCTGTCCGGCCCAACACCACACCCCGCTTCAGGCCACCTCCTGCCAGCAATACGGAAGCTGCCCGGCCATGGTGGTCTCGCCCGGCCTGGGCATTAATTCGAGGCGTACGGCCAAATTCACCACACACAACCACAAGCGTATCTTCGAGAAGGCCGCGGGCATCAAGATCTTCAACCAGTGCCGCAACACCCTGATCCATTGGCGGCACCAGTCTGTCTCGCAGGGTTGCAAAGTTCTGCACATGCGTATCCCAGCCAAGCCCGCCAGAACGGTCGTTGATCGTCACATAGCCCACGCCTCGCTCAACCAGCCGTCGTGCCAGCAGAAGGCTTTGCCCCAGGCTGTTACGTCCGTATAGTGAACGAATATTTTCCGGTTCCTCGTCGATTGCAAATGCCTTGAGGGTGGCCGGGCTCGTCAAAAGAGTGTAAGTCTGGGTATCGAAGGACTCCCTGGCCGCCGTGGTGCTTGATTCCCCTGATTTTGACCACTTGTTCAGCGCATCAACCATGCCCCGGCGTCGCAAAAGGCGGTCGTATGTCACTTTGTCAGGTGGGGTCAGGTCGCGCACCCGAAAATTTGGCTGCCCGGGGTCACCGGGAATATCCAGTGGGTCACAGGCGGTTGTCAGATACCCGCTGCCGCCAAAAACCGGCTTGTTGGGAATGGCCACATGGTTTGGAAGAACACCGGCCATAGCCCCGTGAACTTTACTGTAAACACTGCCAACGCCCGGATAAACCATGGCAGGGTTGGGCCGCCAGCCAGTCAAGATGTGGTGGCTGGCACGGTCGTGCTCAGCTTCCGGGCTGGTCAGGCCTCGAATCAGCACGGTTTTATCTAGCACCCGGGCCAGTTGTGGCATCACCTCAGAAAGAAATACGCCCGGGAGTGAAGTTGAAATCGATTTAAATTCACCCCTAATACCCTGATCGGCATCTGACTTGGGGTCGAAGGTGTCAATATGTGAAGCCCCGCCACCCAGCCAGACCAAAATGCAACTTCGCGGCTTTTTGTCTGAAGTCGCTTCTGCCAATCCGGCTGATTCAGCCACAAGACCCAACAGCGAGCCAATCCCCAGGCCAAGCCACGTTCGGCGAGTAATCTGAAGCGGACTGAAATGCAATAAGCTGTCGGATTGAAATGCAATCGGCGCTTTCATCAACAGTTCTCCGACTTTTGGCCTAGTGATTAAAGAGAAATTCGCGAGAGTTGATCAGAGCCCAGAAGAGATCCTCTACCACTTCGCCCTTATCAGGGGCAGCCTCAATCTGCCTCGAAAAATGTTCTGTTTCTGCTTTCGAGGGAAATCGACAAAGTGTTCTGAGATACAGGTTTTCGATGACTTCGGCCGAGTCGGGCGAAAGCTCCATGAGTTGTCGCAGATAGCCACTCACGGCACCCACTCGCGAATCAACCGTGTCAGACCCAATCCACATCAGGCTTTGGCGCAGGCTCAGGCTGGAAGTTCCCGGGCCCGCCGAACATACTTCACGCCGGTCGCACCGGCCCAGCGTTTCCAGCAACGTGCTTGCCGTGGTGGGGTCCTGAATTTCAATGGCTCTGGTGCCGGTCGGCTTGTTCGGATAGCGATTGGCAATGCCTGTTGATTTGGCCAGGGCATCAGCCATTTGCTGGGCAGAAAGCGGACGGGGGGCCTGAAACGCGTTGAGTCGGGCAAATCGGGCATTATCCGCGGTTGACTGACTGGAAAGCTGATATGTCCGGCTTGTGACGATTTCGCGGATCATTGGCCTGAGCTGGTAACCCAGTTTGACAAACCGTTGACCCAGAAAATCAAGCAGTTCCGGGTGGCTGGGCGGGTTGGCGGCCGAAAGGTCATCAACCGGCGAAACAAGCCCAGCCTGGAAAAACTGTGCCCAGAGCCAGTTCGATACGGCACGCGGCATCATCGGGTTTGCCTTGTCGGTGATCCAGCCGGCCAGTGCGGGCAGTGGGTCGGTATCGGGCTTTAGTTCGGGTTGACTGCCCGACAACACAGCCGGTTCCAGTTTTTCACCCGTCAAAGGGTGGCGGTGCTCACCCTGCGGAAAAAAGGCCACTTTTGGGCGGACCATCATCTGCCCGGGCATAGGCTGGCCGGGCCTGACTTTGGCGAAAAACGCAGCAAACTGGTGGGCCTGGGTTTGCGTAAAGACATCAAACGGGTGGTCGTGGCATTGGGCGCAGCGAATGCGAACACCCAGAAATCGCTGGGCGGCCAACTGGCTGGCAAGGACAGGGTCGTTATTTTCAACTGAATAAGCGGCGGCGGCTTCAGCTTTCGTGGCCGGGTCGCCGCGGGTAGAAAGCAATTGCCGAATTACTTTGTCCCAGGGTGTGCGGCGATCAAGCTGATCCTGCAGCCACAGCAGGTAAAAAGCGGCGGCGTTGCCCTGTCGGCCAGAACTGATCTGAAGCAGGTCGCCCAGCTTCAGCGACCATAATTTATTGAAATCAGCGTCGTCCATGAGCTGATCAATCATTTTCGATCGTTTCTCAGGGTCAGCGTCTTTCACAAACCGCCGAATTTCACCAGGTTCTGGCAGCCGCCCGACAAGATCAAGGCTGATTCGTCGCAGAAAAACACCGTCGTCAGCCAATGGGCTGGGGGCAATACCAAGGCTTCGTAAATGGGAAACGACTGCTTTATCGATTCCGTTTTCACTTGTCAGTGGCTCATAAACCGTTTCAGGAAGTGGCTTGTCAGCAAACTGCACAACGGCCGTCCTGACAAGACTGCCAAACCTCACGACAAAAGCAGATTCACCCTTCTCATGCACAATCGCCCGGCCATTGGCATCAATTGTCGCCACGCTCTCATCGAGCGGTTTCCAGACTGACCAGGCTGAAACATCGCGGGCCGAACCATCATCATATTCGGCAATGGCAAGCACCGTAACCGGCTCGGGCTTCGTCACCCGGATCAGGTCAGGAATCATCTTCAAATTTTTCAGTTTGCGGCCTTTGCCGCTCTTTTCAGGCACCCCGCCAGCTACCCAGGCCAACAGTCGTGAATAATCTGCCGATCGCGGGCTGAGAGCCTGCCCGCCGCCGTGCGGAATCTGACCACTGGCTTTCAGCAGAAGCAGGCTTGATTGAGGATCAGGCACATTCACCCGACGACCGCCGGATTGACGCACAATGGCCTGATAATCAGCATCAGCGGCATAACCGAAAAGCGACAATTTGAAGCCATTCTGGCCGTCAAGCCGACCATGACAGCCGCCTGAATTACATCCGCTTCGAGTCAGAATTGGCTGAATATCTGCGGCAAAATCCAAGCCAGCCGGCTTCTTTACATGAATTGTCCATTCCACGGCCGGTTGACCATCAACACTGTGGACAAGCTCGGTCGAGCCCTCTTCCAGCGGCTCTATCAATCCCCCCGCTGAAACACCAACACTTTTTCCTGACTTTATTTTCCATTCCAGCCCGGCTTTTCCAGCCAGTTCAAGCGGAACCGAAAGAGCAGGGTCGGCTGTTGAGATATGCGAAACAATTTTCTGCACAGGCTGAACTTCGGGCCTTGCCTGTTGATCCGACTTTTTTGGCGTATCAGTCTTTGAGACATAATTTTCAGGCGAGGGCGAAGTTCCGCCGGGTTTGGTGGATGATGAACAGCCACCAATAAAAAACGATGCGATAACGGCAGAAATTGGAAGAAGAATGTGCCTGACATTCATATCTTGCCTGCCTTTACGCGTGCGGCACTTGCAAATCGTTCCGATCAAACCAGACTTTCATCACATTTTTTTATTAGAACCTATGAAACCGTTGAATACCATAGCAAATATTGATTTTCGCGGGGCCATTTCATTCCCATACTTTGAAAGTATAAGCCAACGTACAGCCATAACTGAATGAGTGACCGGTGCGAAAATTGCAACTTCCGCGTCTATTGAGTTGATCTGTAGAACGGGAACGGATCGGCCCTGTGCATATCCGTTTATTCGTTCAGGCGTCTGTAGGTATTAACATAATGGGAATAAACCTCATCATAAACGCTTTTCAGCGATGCATTGGGCTCAACCACTCGATCCATGCGAACCATTGCGGCAGCCGCAGCATCAAAATTGACATACATTCCGGCAGCCATACCTGCCGCCATGGCCGAGCCCAGGGCACACGACTCGCTCTCGGCCGGGATGTGGATCGGCTTCTGCAGGGCATCAGCATGAATCTGTGTCCATAAGGCTGATTTGGCTCCGCCACCGCCGAGAAATATGCGATTGACCTCAAGCCCATGGGCCGAGGCATCTTCCAGAATCTGGCGGGTGCCAAAAGCCGTTGCCTCATAGATTGAGCGGAACATGTGGGCAGGGGTGTGAGCCAGTGAAAGGCCCGTCCATGCCCCCCGGGCCCGCGGGTTTTTATACGGTGAGCGATTGCCCTGCCAGTCGTCGCGGGCTATCAGGCCTTCACAGCCTGGCGAAACCAGCCCCGCCTGTTCATCAAGCACCTGATAAACCGGCACACCACGCTTTTCCGCTTCGGCCGTCTGTTCGAACGCCAGGTGGCGACGAAACCAGTCGAGAATTGATCCTGTCGCCGTTTGCCCAGCTTCCAGCGTGTAAAGGCCTTCAACCGTGGCTTCCGGATAGCAGCCAGCCGCACCCGAGCCAAAAACTCCCGTTTTGGACTGAGCCAGGTGGCAAGTGCTTGAACCGACAATCACCGCCACGTCGCCCGATGCCGTTGCACCCATACCCAGCATGCCAAGATAGGCGTCGATACCGCCCTGGGCCACCGGTGTGCCGGCAATCAACCCCAGATGCGATGCGGCTTTCTTGCAAAGCACACCGTTGCCCCGACCCAGAGGAACAATCTCTTTGGGCCATTTGGCAAAAATATCGTCAATCTCCATACGGTCGATCAAATCAGCCGGCCAGCCACCTTCGGGCTTGGCATAATTCCATTTCACGGCCACATGATTCAGCGCCAAAGTCCACTGGCCTGTCAGTTTATGCATCATCCAGTCAGTACATTCCACAATCCGTTCGGCTGATTTGTAAATTTCCGGCTCGTGTTTTTTCATCCACAGAGCCTTGGGCAGCATCCACTCGGGGCTGACCTTGCCGGAAACGTATTTCAAAACCGGGTCTTTTGTGGCTGAAATTGCCTCGGCTTCCACTGCCGATCGCTGATCCATCCAAAGCAGGGCAGGCCGCAAAACCGTGCCATCAGCCTTGCAGGCCACCACTGTGCAGGCGGTCGTATCAAGCCCGATACCTCGAACCTGACTGGCAGTTGCACCTGATTTGGCCAGAGCTTCGGCCACCGCCGATGCCCCCCCGGCCCACCACTCATCAGGCGATTGCTCGGCCCACGCCGGTTTCGGGTAAGTCGTTTTTAGTGAAGAAGTTCCGAATGCTACTATCTGCCCGTTTAGCCGCACCAGGGCCGCCCTGACACTCTGCGTTCCAAAATCGAGACCCAGCAGCAAGTCCTGAGTGGGCATGGATATAGAATCTCCCATTCGGTTATATTTCGGAACCAGTTTTTGATTGGAGTGCTTGACGGAATGGAGTCGTGGCGACGCCCGTGAAAAACAGCCTGTCAATCCCTGGCGACAATCTTCACGGCCTGATGACTTAATGATTTGACTGATTTGGTCTCTGAATGTCAATTCAAAAAAGTTATGAATGTATGTACAGGTAACATTATGCTGTTTATGAACAGACCTTTGGAATCAGTTACAAGACACGTGCGCAGGCAGGTTCATCGAAAGTAATTTGGGAATTGATTAAACAAACCTATTGATTCAGACAGCGGTTTTGATCAATATAGATTTCCAGCTATCATCCCTCATCACTATCGACACGACCGGAAATCGAAATTTATCGACCAGATAGCCGTTCAGGTCCGTCGCTTAACTGTGAACCCGCGGGGAACAACCCAATCATGCGTGAAAACGATCCGAATCAGAATTCCAGCCGGCGAGACTTCCTGCGTGGGTCTTCCGTCGCCGCCGCAACGGCTGTGCTCTCCCAGTCAGCAAAGGCCGGAATTGAGGAAGCCAATGCCGAAGCATTGCTCCAGCAGGAATTGCCAGTCTCGGCCGGCACCGTCAAGGTGACCCTTCAGGTCAATGGCAAGCCGATGGAGACGGAAATCGAGCCAAGAAGTACCCTGCTTGACGTGCTTCGCCACCGGCTTGATGTTACCGGACCAAAGCGAGTCTGCGACCGCGCCAGTTGCGGCGCCTGCACCGTGATGCTCAACGGGCAGACTGTCTATAGCTGCACCTCTCTGGCGATTGCCGCCCAGGGCAAGGAAATTCGTACGCTTGAATCGTTCGAAACAGGCCCGAATAGTGTGCCACACGCGTTCCATCAAAACGATGGCCTGATGTGCGGCTATTGCACGCCCGGCTTTGTAACAGCCTGCCAGGCCCTGCTGGAAAAGAACCCTAACCCGACACTCGAAGAAGTGCGGAAAGGGCTTGACGGAAACATCTGTCGCTGCGGAACTTACGTTGGCGTGGTCAAGGCCGCGCTGGAAGCAGCCAAGGCAACTAAGGTCTAACTTCGGGAAAGGAGCAGAACGACAATGGCAGCGAACTCTTGGCCCGAGAAAACCCGGATCATCAACACCCGTTACCCACGGCTCGACGGCTTGGCAAAGGCTTCAGGCCGGGCAAAGTATCCATCCGACGAGCGCCCGGAAGGCACTCTTTTCGGCGTGGTGCTTTATAGCCCGCATGCCCACGTGAAGATCAAGTCGCTTGACAGCACGGCCGCCGAAAAGCTGCCGGGCGTAAAGGCGATTGAAGTGATTGCCGGCCCTGGCAAAACTCTCCGGTATCACGGCGACGACATCGCCATTGTGGTGGCCGAAACTGAGGAACAGGCCCGCGACGGTGCCCGTGCAATCAAAATTGATTACGAATTTCTGCCACATGCAGCGACTGAATCGCAGGCCATGGCGGAAAATGCTCCCCAAATTGTCAATGGCGGCAATGTTCGCAAGGGTCGTGCCCAGACAACCGGCAAGCCTGACGATGGCCTGAAAGCCGCTGATGCCGTGGTTGAGGGCACTTATTTTGCCCCGGTCATCACGCACGTCTGCCTTGAACCACACGGCCTGACGGCCCGTTGGGATGACAAAAACCACATCACCGCCTGGGCCAGCACGCAGTCCGTCATGGCTACGGCCAACGAACTGGCTGAATCCAATGAATTGCCAGTCTCAAACGTGACAGTCCTGACGGAAGTCATGGGCGGCGGCTTCGGCTCGAAGTTCGGTGCCGACATCTGGGGCACTACGGCAGCGCGGTTATCGAAGAAAGTTGGCGGCCGACCCGTCAAAATCTTCCTCGACCGTGCCCAGGAACACCTGGCCGGCGGCAACAGGCCATCGGTTCTGGCAAAAGTTAAAATCGCCGGCACCAAAGATGGCAAGGTCACAAGCCTGGTTGCCGAAACATTCGGCACCGGCGGTGTGGCCCGTGGGGCCCAGTTCCCATTGCCATATGTTTACAGCATCGCCAATTACAAGCGCGAACACGCTGATGTGTTCGTCAATGGCGGTAATGCCCGTGCCATGCGTGCCCCAGGCCACCCGCAGGGCTGCCTGGTGATGGAATCGGCAATGGATGACCTGGCAGCCAAGCTGGGTATTGATCCTCTCGCCATCCGTCGGTCAAACCTGGCCCCCAACGACTTCCGCACGCCAATCTATCTCAACGAGATGGAAATCGGTGCGGAACTGATCGGCTGGAAGGCCAATTACAAGCCACGCGGCAGCCAGACGGGCGTTATTCGTCGAGGCATGGGCGTGGCCCTGCACCAGTGGGGTGGTGGCGGTGCCAACGACAAGCAGGTCAGCTGCACGATCTTCCCGGACGGTACGATTGAACTGAAATCGGCCACTCAGGATATCGGCACAGCCATTCGCACCGTGCTTGCCATGATTGCCGCTGAAGTCTTCGGCCTCAAGCCGACAGACATCAAGTCGAACATTGGCAACAGCACATTCCCGTCAGGCCAGTCGTCGGGTGGTTCCACCACGACGCCTTCCATGAGCCCGCCGTGCTATAACGCCTGCCTTGAGGCTCGCGACGAATTCTTCAAGAAGATCGCCGCCGGCCTGCCGGGCAACCCCGCCGCCTCAGACCTTTCACTGGTCGATGGTCAGCTTCTGGTCAAGGGTCAGCCGGCCATGAACTTTAAGGAAGCTTGCCGCAAGATTGGCATGAATCCGATTTCGGTCACCGGCAAGTCATCGCAGGGTCTGGCCTCAAACGGCGTGGCCGGCGTGCAGTTTGTCGATCTTTCGGTTGATACCGAGACCGGCGTCGTGAAACTTCACAAGATCGTCGCGGTGCAGGATTCTGGCCTGATCATCGACAAACTCACCTGGGAAAGCCAGGTCTTTGGCGGTGTAATCGGCGGCCTGAACTACGGCCTGTTTGAAGAGCGAGTGGTTGACCCGGTCTCAGGCCGGATGCTCAACCCCGACATGGAGCTTTATCAACTGGCCGGTGCTTCTGACATTCCTGAAATCATCTGCCATGCCTACGAGCCTGATGATCAGAAGAAGCGTGGCGTGATCGGCATCGGCGAACCGCCGACGATCGGCACAGCCGCCGCTATCGGCAATGCCGTGGCCAACGCCATTGGTGTTCGCGTTTCGAATTTCCCCATGACACCCATGAATATCCTTAACGCACTGGCTAAAGAAGGGAAGGCCTGATACCCATGAAAGCCTTTGAATACGTCGGAGCTTCGTCCGCCGATCAAGCCGTCAAGGCCTTATCCTCTGGTGCCGTAGTGATGTCAGGCGGCACTGACCTGATCAACCGGATGAAAGATTATGTCACCAGCCCCTCGCGGGTGGTGAATCTGAGCGATGCCAAAGACCTTGCCGGAATTTCCGGCGATGCAGCCTCGGGCGTCACCATTCTGGCAGGCACGCGGCTGGCCGATGTGCTGGCCAGCGACACCATCAAAAAGGCCTATCCGGCCCTGTGGCAGACGACTTCCGAAGTCGGCACGCCGCAGATTCGCAACATGGCCTCTGTGGGCGGCAATCTCATGCAGCATCCCCGCTGCTGGTATTATCGCTCGGGCTTCGGCCTTGTTCCGAAGTCTGCCGATGGCAAGCACATGCTGCGTGAAGGCGACAATCGCTATGCGGCCATTTTCATGACCGATGGCGATGCCCTTTATTCACACCCATCAAGCCTGGCCATTCCGCTGATCGCCCTGGGTGCCAAAGCCACGCTCGTCGGCCCCGATGGTGAACGCACCATCGCCCTGGCCGACCTTTTCAAAGTGCCAACCTCAAATGAAGATTCGCCATTTGCCGCCAAGGCAGGCGAAATTCTCAAGAGCATTTCCATCCCTGCCGCTGCCGGTAAAAACGGCTCGTATGAAGCCCGCCACAAGCAGGCCCACGACTGGCCGCTGGTTCTCGCTTCGGTTAACCTGACCATGTCAGGCGACACTGTCAGCGATGCCACGGTGATTGTTTACGGCGTGGCCCCCGTGCCATGGCGGTCAAAGGCGGCTGAGGAAGCCATCAAGGGTAAGGCCGTAACAGTTGACTCTGCCAAGGCTGCCGGTGCGGCTGCTGCCCAGGGTGCCAAGCCACTTTCAATGAATGGCTATAAGGTCGCCCTGCTAAAAACAGTTGTGGCCCGAGCCCTTTGCGTGACTGTTGGCAATCGCTACTGGGAGGCCTGATCATGTCCGACATTCAGGACAACCAGGAATCAGCCCCTTTTGAGGAAACCGCAGGCCCGCTTTGCAGGCACCTGCGTTCCAAAGGCATGTATGTTTACACCGATGGTGTTGACATGGGTTTTGATCACGACTACGACAACACCATTTACTGGTGCCTGAAAACGATGAAATCGTTTGGGCCCGACGACGAAATGGTCGAGCGGGAATCGTGCTGCAAGCCGGGCAGGGCCTGTTATCAGCAGATTTGACGGCCACTGTATTTCAGATCATATCCAGAGAAGGGTTGTGCTGCCGGCACAGCCCTTTTTATTTGTTTTCGAACACGATTTTTGCAACAGCCTGAACCAGTGGGTGCCCGGGAACAACACGCGAAGGGTCAGCCAGATCGATTGATAACCGGGCGGAAGCCCGTGCCAGTTGCTCAAGTTCCTCTTGGCGGCCAGGCTCCATCTCGCTTTGCGCCAGCCAGAAAAAGCTCATTGCCCGCAATCGGGCGATAATCTCGGCCATGGCCGGCCCCAGATGGCGTTCAAACCAGACACGAACAATACTCTGGCCGGTTTCAGCCGCAATTTTCCCGCCCCGATGCCGGAACTCTTCCACCAGTTCTTTCGCCTGATCATCGCCACTGAACCAATGGCTCACAGCATTCGCCACACAACTGGCATCCGCCGCAAGCCATTCCCCCTTCAGACCAAGCGGGTTCTGTTCAACAAGAAACCCTTGCCAGGCATCCCATTTCCAGGCATCTTCGTCAGTCCATGCAAGCAGTCGCCGATCAAGATATCCGGCGGCCCAGAGCCCGTGATTCGACCTGAACCCGGCTGCAAAGCCGCTCTCAAGCAGCCCAATCAGCCATTTTTTGACAAGTGTTGGATGCTTGCAGACGGATCTTGGTGGCTCCAGCCGAATCTCAAAACCAGGCTCTTCGGCGGCCAATGCCTGATACTCAAATAGCCTGACACCCCTTTGCCACGAACCACCCAGCACAAATCGGTGCAAAGCCTCGCCGGTATTCATAAAATCAAGCCCCGCTCCAAATTGCCCAGCCTGGCTCAGGTCAGTCACCCATGCATTTTGCAGAAGGTCAGACCTGGCTGAAGCCATGCAAAAGGCGCTGGCCGCTTTGCCAGAAGGCAGCACAAAACCGGTCGCCTGTGCTGGAAGTGCCAGAATTTCAAGCAATTCGCGGCCAGTCTGCGGATCCGCCCGATCCAGCAAGTCGGCAATAGCCGCGTGCCGCTCGTCTGCCGCCATTTCTTCCAGCGAAACCAGTAGCGGGATCAGCTGATCAGGCCCAGATGCCAGCAGATGGTTAATCTGGCCGTCTAGCTCATGGCCAATCTCCTCAATCTCCTCGATCTTCCCGGCCAATTCCCGGCAGGCACTGTTTTGAGGCAGTCGATCAGCAGCCCGAAGCAGTGCGACAGCCGTCAGGGCATTTTCCATTCCCAGCTCGGGCCGATTCTCTATGGCATAAATCAATGAATCCCATAGTGCTGAATGCCGATCCGCAAGCAGATTCACCAGCTCTATTGCCCCGGCAAAGGCTTCGGCATCGCCTTCACGCAGAAGTAAATCAACAGCCTTGGCAAGATCATCGGCTGGGCTCGATGCAATCAGCCGGTCCAGCTTCTCATCGGCTGAATCATCCTGCTGTGTCACTGCCCTGAGAAACTCATCAAGAAGCGGCGATTTCATTTATCCTGAATAATCTTTCAGCGGGTTTTTACATCATTTTTGTTGAGTCAGCCACTGATTTTTATTATTGATCATTCATTAAAAAAATTCCATGAATAAATCATGATTCAAATGCAATTACATTTCATAAAAAAATAGTGAGACCTGCTGCCGGCTTTTTCTTCCTTAGCCGACAGCAGGTCCCCACTGGGGTCTCCCAAGGTATCAGCCCGGTTCAATCGCA
>JBJTRR010000366.1:0-3059 GCA_046076185.1 bacterium
CCGATCACGCCGTCCTGAACCCAGGCTACGGCCGTGCGATATTCACGGTTGGAGTGAATCTGAATGCCCATCTGGGTAACAAGCTTCTTCTCTGCCGCAATTTCAGCCAGCCGACGCGATTCATAAATGTCGTGTGTCAAAGGCTTTTGGCCATAAACGGCCAGGTTGTGGGCCATGGCCGTGGCGGCTATCGGGGCATGCATGTGGTCGGGCGTGCTCACGTTCACGCTGTCAAGGCCGTTGGGGCCCAGCTTGTCAAGCAGCTTGCGGTAATCCTGAAAGACTTCAATCCTGGGAAAGCGGTTCTTCAGCGATTTAGCCCGGCCCTTGTCCACATCGGCCACAGCCACCAAGTCAACATTCGGGTGCGATGCAATCGCCGAAAGATCGGCCCCGGCCATGCCGCCAGCACCAAAGGTGGCGTGCCGCACGCGGCCTGAAGGTGCAGCCGAAATAAGATGCGGAATAAATGCCGGCGCGGCAAAGAGCCCGGCGGTTGATTTCAGGATTGTACGACGATACACTTTAGGCAACTCCGGCTGGATTTACGGCGAGGTCAAAACCTGCGGACGGATCGATTCAAATTGATGATCGCATTCGACTTCGAGCAGGCGACAGCTTGAGGCTGCAGGAAGGATACAGACACGACCCGAATCATCGGATTATGAATGCATATCGCTTGAGATTACTTGAAACGGCCGCCCGATTCAAGCACTCGGCGGACGATTATTTTTTCGATCCGTTCTCTGCCATTTTTTATGTGATTTTGGCGCATTTATTACTCATTCCATCAGCCCCATGCCTTCACAACAGGTAGGTTGTTTGGAACAATTCGTGATTTTTTTGAAAAATTTTCAGCATGCTATTGACAGGTATCAACAGATGGATCTTAATGACTTATGTCCGGCAATTCCAGCCATGTCCTGAATATATCCTGATGCCCACTTTTGCTCATGCAGTCGATATATGATCTTGCAGGCATTTGAAATGATTGGGATTCCTGCCAGGGCCTTTTCAGTGAATCGCCGGATCAGTCGATGAATGATCTGTCTTTATAGATCGATTGACCGGTTCATCCGATTGACTTCCGCCAGTCCTTCGCTCGTTCGCTTTCCTCACGCTGCTTCGGGATTCGATTCAAGGAGTATCCTCATGCGGTTTGGCAAATCCAGTCGTGGTTTTACACTGATCGAACTCTTGGTCGTCATTGCCATCATTGCCGTATTGATCTCGCTGCTATTGCCAGCGGTTCAGTCGGCCCGAGAGGCCGCCAGGCGTGCCCAGTGCGTGAATAATCTCAAACAGATCGGCCTGGCGGTGCACAACTACGAAAGCTCGTGGCAGTGCCTGCCGATGGGTGAAATGACGGGCGCCATGTCGCCTCAGGTGGGCGTGCTGGGCTATATGGAACAAACCGCCCTGTATAGCTCAATGAATTTCAACCTCAACCAGCGATGGCTCTGGACACAGCCCCAGAACCTGACATCCATCCGCATTCGCGTAGCCAGCTATGTCTGCCCATCCGAAATTTACAACGCGAATAACCCTTCTGATGGCTATGGCTCATGGTCAACCACTTATGCCTGGAACTCTGGCACTTGGTGGCCCCAGAACAAGGCCTGGAACGGCGTTTTCGGCCGGTCGTATGACGACGATGCCGCCGTTCGTCCCTTCATGGGCAGCACTTACACCTGGGCCGCCCTGAGCGATGGCACCAGCAACACCCTGCTGGCCGCTGAAGTGGCCAATGGGCCAATCTCGTCGGGCGCTGCCCGCACCCGTGTCTCTGACTGCCTGGAAGTGCGTGGGCTAACCGCAAATTCCACCGTTGATCAGGCTGTCGCCGCCTGCAGTGCAGTCAATGCCAGCACGGGTCCCATTCCCTGGACAGGCACCTGGCGCCACAAGGGCTACCCCTGGGTGGAAGCCTCTGTGTGGCGAAACTGGTTCAACACCATTCGCACTCCCAACCAGTCGTGCTGCACCATGGATAACGTCTCGTGGTGGTATATCATGAAGCCCGCGTCGTCCTATCACCCCGGCGGCGTGAATGCCGTGCTTGGCGACGGCAGTGTGCGATTTTTCAAGGAGTCGGTCAACCGGCCAGTCTGGATGTCACTCTCAACCCGCGCTGGTGGCGAAGTGATTTCGGCCGATTCGTATTGATCCAGTCGTACTTAACCAGATTCATATTCACGTTCAGGGAATGCCTCATGACATTCAGCTTCAAAAATCTCTTTCTCCCGGGCTTTGCAATGTTTGTCCTGAGCGGCTGTTCCAGCGAACCGGCACCACCTCCGCCGGTCAATATGGAAAACTTTAAGGAAGTGCAGGAAAAGCAGGAAGAAGTGCACCGCAAGGAATATGGCGGCGAAGCGACCAAAAAACGCTGATGACTTCGCACACTGGGTTTAAAGTTCCATCGAACGATGGGGCTTGACCAGAGGGAAGCGAAAGACTTACCGGGCTGGCTGATCGCTTATGCGATTGGCCAGCCTTTTCTTTCATTGGCTTAAGTGCTTTAATTGAAAGATTTTGCCTGGCAGGCCTGAACATGAGCAGGGAACCCTACCCAGAATATTTTGAAACGCATTTCAAAGATTCTGGCCTTTCAGGCCTTTGGCCTGATGCTTTTGCGGTCATAACTGCCTACCAGACAACAGGTAGCACATGGGAAGCGTCGGCCAACGAGCTGGCGGATGCAAGATTAAAGGCATACCTGGAATCAGAAAATTTACCTCACTGGCGATTGACCGGTTATTCACCGAAGTCTGGCCATGCCGAACCCGGCTGGGCGGTCGTTGTCGATTTTGAGAAAGCCTGTGAAATTGGATCGCTATTTGTTCAGGATGCCATCTACTATGTCAACTCAGGCGACCTGTTTGTGTCGCATTGCGATCATTCAGATAGAAAACCTGTTCGGGTGGGGCCTTTCTTCGACCGACTTTCGCATGAATGATGCGTTACCCCGACCGTCTTGAAGTTGAATGAATCCTTTCTTGCAATCCGTCTGTTAATAAGGTATAAATTGTTTACGCACTCGTAGCTCAATGGATAGA
>JBJTRR010000367.1:0-2604 GCA_046076185.1 bacterium
TGCACACCATTTCTGCCAGTCTTGACCCGCTCATTACACCTAACTATCTGATTGGCTCTGTCGCAAATGCTTATGTAGAAGGCACTTTGCAGATTGGGGTGCTGGTGCCCGAGCCCAGTTCGTGGATTGCGGCTTCGACAGGCATTCTGGGCCTGATGTTCGTCAAATATCGCAGCCGTAAATCGGCCGTTTTATCTTGAGCCAAAGAGTGTTTCCACCAGGCCAGGTTCAGGGCCGCCAGGAATGACAAGCCGGTCGCCCGGGAAGAGCTGGTAATTGGTGGTGGTATCGCCCCGGTCGCGAATGGCCAGCCAGTCAACCGCCATGACCTTATCAGGCAACCCGCCGGGATGGGGCCTGACAACATAAGTTTTTTCAAGCAGGGCATTTGACTTGATCTGTGCGGTCATCACGGCATCAAGCACGGTGTCGCGGCCGCTCACGGGGAAGCGGGCCTGCTGCACACCCTTGCCCATGACATAATAATATTTGCTTTTGCTTTCATCGACCTTAATGCTGACTTTTAAAGGACTTGCAACAGTGATTCTGTTTTGTCGGGCATATTCTTCAAGACGCTGGGTGATGACGGCCTCGGCATGATCGACGGAAAGCCCGGCGAGATAAACGCGACCGACGAAGCCAAGATCGGCCATGCCGTCCTGGGCTACGACCGATTCCAAAGGGAAAGTGCCGAAGTCGTCAGGCTTGACCCGAATGGAAAGCTGGTCGGGTGGTTCGATGACATAAGGCGCCGTGGGTGAAAGGGCCATTTCACGGTGTTGAGTGGGGTCAACCGCACCCAGTTGCTTCACCTGTTTTTCAGCGATTCGCCGGCGCAGGGTGCAACCGCTGATGGCCGATAACGCCAGCGATGAAATCACTATGCGTCTCGAAACAGCCGTTGTGAGTCTGAATGGTCTGTTAGCCATTTTGGCTCTTCCTTCCCTTCCATCGGGAGAACTTCCCTGCGTGGGCGTCTTCATGAACGGCTCCACGGATTCCAGTCATTGCAAATCTAATATGCAAATGAAACGCAAGAGGCTTTTTATGAAAAAAATGAAATTAACAAATCCGCACAATCCGCATATTTTCAAAACAGAAGATTTGACTGCCTTAAATACCCGCCCGTTTTCGCCGCCAGTCATAAAGTGTGATGGCCGTGGCAACGGCTGCGTTTAACGATTCGACCTGTGCCGCCATGGGTATTCCGATTTTTTGAACCTGGCTTAACCCCACTGGTAAGCCTGGCCCTTCCACACCTGGCAGGAGCAAGAACGATTCAGGCCAGGGCTGGTTGTAAATACATTTGCCATCTGAGCTTAAAGCAACAAGCGGAATGGCTGGTTCTGCCAGTGCCCTGATAGAGGGCCCCTGAAAAAGCGAGAGACCCAGAATGCCCGGCCCCCCTGCCCTTAAACTTTTAGTGTGAAACGGGTTGGCTGATTCCTGCAGAAGCACCACCCTGTCCACTTCAAAGGCCGCCGCTGACCTTAACACAGCGCCCACATTTTCAGGATCCTGAAATGGCACCAGCAGGGTGCAACCGGCCTGATTTTCGGGGTCGCTGAAGTCAAAAGCTGGTGGCCGGGGGGCTTTGATACGCAGAATGGGGCCGCCTGTGCCGAACTGGTCAAGCTCTTGCCAAAGCGGCTTGCTGAAGCGAAGCCAGGGGGTTTCAGGGCTCAGGCCGGCGGGCGGTTCCTCGCCATCGCGGTCGGTGAGCCAGGCATCGACCCGTTCCGGGAAAAGCTGAACGACTTCATCGACAAACTTGCGGCCGCTGACCAAAGCCAGCTCATGCCTGCGCACACCCTTGCCCTGTTGTAAGTCAATGCAGGTTTGATAGTTGGGATTTGAGGTGCTGGCAATCTCACGCACTGGGCGGGTGTGCGGCTGGCTGGTGTCGTCGCGTGGGTCGCTGCTTGATGAAGCCCGGGTGCTGACGGAGGTTCGTTCATAAACCAGGAGTCGGCGATCGTTCGTCGATTCAGGCAAGGTGTAGGGATGATCTTCAGCAAGAATGTAGTCATCTCCATACACAGCTTTGGCTTGCGAGATTTCGTCGTTGCAGTCGGGGCCTTTCATCAGGATCAGGCGGCCGCCCACATCAAGGCAATTCTGAACACGGTGCATGGTGTCGGGGATATCGGCCACAGCACGGGTGATAACGGCCGCCATGGGCTGCACGAACTTGAGAGTGATTGAGCCAAAGAAAACGTCGATTTCTTTCAGGCCAAGCTGGCGGATGACATCTTCCAGAAACTGGCACCGAACGGATCGCGTATCAGCAAGCACCATGGGCAGTTCGGGCATCGCGATTTTGATGATGATGCCGGGCAGGCCCGGGCCGGTGCCCATGTCGAGCAGCGGGCCGGTGAGTTTTGTAAGTCTTGCGGGCAGAAGGCAATCGACATAATGTTTCAGGACCATGGCCTCGAAATTGTAAATTCGGGTCATGTTCAGCACTTCATTCGCCTGGCGCAGCAGGGTGTGGTAACGCCAGATCTGGTCGAGGCGTTTTTTGTCGAGCGCAAAACCCCATCGGGCAAGCAGTTGCTTTAATGACTCGGGGCTTGGTCGCAGGGTTGACATGGGTTATGGCCG
>JBJTRR010000368.1:0-1444 GCA_046076185.1 bacterium
CCTATATTTTATGCATATTATGCATATCTCCAAAGCCGTGTTTCGGCCTTGTCAAAACCGTATCGATGCCAGTGCTGACTCTTGAAAAATCAAATGACCCGTTTGCTGATGTTTTACAGTAAATCCAAATGGGTTTTTATCATGATTAATATCTTATATATTGATATGTTTAATCATGATTGACATTTCATTTAAAACTCATTCATTCATGCCACAGGGCTGTTTATTTCTTTTGCGTTGAGCAATAAAACAAGTTTCTGACGAGCTTGAAAAAGGCGTCTGGCTTGCGGAATCGCAGCAAGCGTGCCTGCCCCCCTTTTTCTACAGAAGCAGAATGAAACGAACCATGCCCTCTCACAAGTGATTATGCCCATGCCCTGCCTTTTCAAAATCAAATGGAACAGCCTTTGGCCACACCTCAACTTTAAGCCATAAGCAAAACCGGCAGAACAGCAATCATGCGAATAAAAAAATCCAGCCCGAAATCTCCGGGCTGGACAATGCGATCAATCTGCATTTAAATTTGTCAGAGCCAAGCCAGGCTCAACCCTCGTCGTCAAAATCCAGATTCTGGCCGAATGAGGATGGCCTTCTCAGGCCCATTCCGGGTCTCAGGGTGGACGTAGTGAAAGGCGATTTGGGCGGAGCGGCAGGCCGTTCGATTGTCGCCATAATGTGCTCGCCAGCCTGGTTCACAATCGCGTTGGTCACCGCCGAAGGTGCATAGCCAATGCTCAGCCGAACCATCGGTTTACGCACTTTTTCGCAGATTTCGGTAAGCTCTTCGCGGGCCCGTTCGGCTGCCTTGGGCGCCACCAGAACCAGAATCACGTCAGGGTCAGCCAGAATCGGCTTCAAATTCGCCGTATCTTCAGGCGTATGCAGGGTGTACCACACAAGCTGCTTCACACCCAGAGTCGTTTCCAGGGCCCGGCGGGCCGGTTCCCTTGCTTCGCCGCTGATCAGCACAATGGTGCGGCCCTTCAGACGTTCCTGCACCTGGGTCGTAATGTCGCCTTCCTGCTCTTCAACAGGTTCAGCCACTTTCGGCGAACGAATGCCGGTCGCCAGCGACCTCATCCCCGTGGTTTCCGGAATCGGGCGAGGCGTGCTTTCGTCGGTCGTCTCTTCGGCCTCAGCGCTTCGCTTGCGGTCTTCCACAGCCGCTTCCACCTGACCCCAGACAATGTTAATTGACTCGGGCACTGCAACATCTGAAGGACGGTGCGATGCAATATGAAGCAGCGGGTTAATCAGGTCGGGATGGCTGGCCGGCATGCCATATTGCAGCATTTCCGTCACAATCTCAAACACGGTTTCCCACTTGGGCTTGGCCAGGTCGGCCGGCAGGTGGGCAATCTGGCTCGTTTCATAGGCCAGCTTGCGTGTCAGCTTCTTAATCTCGGCACTGGCCTGGCGGCTTTCGTCAAGCTGCTGCTCAATG
>JBJTRR010000369.1:0-1852 GCA_046076185.1 bacterium
CATGAGGGAATGCATTCCCTTGGAAACGGCCATATGAATCATGGCACGAATGTCTTTGGGGAAGCAGCTTCCGCCATAGCCAACGCCAGGGAATAGAAAGGCGAAGCCGATGCGCTGATCGTGGCCGATGCCGCGACGAACGTCGTTGATATCGGCCTCGTAAGCCTCACACAGGTTGGCCATTTCATTAATGAAACTGATTTTTGTGGCAAGCAGGCAATTGGCCACGTATTTTGTCATTTCTGATGATTCGGGCGACATCACCAGAAACGGCCGTTCAGTGCGAAGAAATGGTGCATAAAGCTCTCGCAGGGCATTGCCGACAGCCTCGCTGCGCACGCCGACAACCACGCGGTCAGGCTTGGTGAAGTCGTCGATCGCGGCACCTTCCTTGAGAAATTCCGGATTCGAGGCAAAATGGTGGGGGATATCAGTGATGAGCTGCACGCGACGAGCCAGCTCGGCATTTGTGCCCACAGGAACGGTGCTTTTCACAATGATGATTTTTGGCTCAAGTGCCACGCGGGCAATCGCTTCACCCACGGCGAAAACGCCGGAAAGATCGGCCGAGCCATCTTCAGACTGTGGCGTGCCCACCGCGATGAAGACCAGTTCCGCCTGATTCACGGCGTCGGCAAGATCGGTCGTGAATTTCAGTCGGCCGTCCTTGTGATTACTGATCACCAGCTCTTCCAGGCCTGGTTCGTAAATGGGAATCACGCCCTGTTTCAGGCCTTCAATTTTTGCCTCAAGCTTGTCCACGCAAATCACATCGTTGCCGCTTTCGGCGAAGCAAGTGCCTGTCACCAGCCCGACATAACCCGTCCCGACGATTGTGATTTTCATGATGGACCTGACCTGTATTCTGCCGTGGGTGCCAATCGTGGACTGATCGCCCGGCGAGAGCTTGACTGCTTTGATACACTAACATGATTTTATCGAATATGAAAATTGAATGAGAAGTCGGGCATGGGCCCGACTTTCCTATTTCATGGAAACTTCTCAGGATCAATCCATACAACCCGTCGAGAATGACGGTTGCACGCTGATGGGCTGACGATTATTTGCCTGCCAGAACGTCCTGAAGGGCGTGCACATCAAGCACGCCCTGGCGAAGCCGCTCAATGGCTGCGGCAGCGGCCCGGGCGGCTGAAATGGTGGTAATGCAGGGCACGCCATGGCTAACGGCGGCGGCCCTGATACGGCCTTCGTCGGTTCTGGCCCCCTTGCCGGAAGGCGTGTTGATGATCAGGGCAATGTCGCCATTGGCCAGCAGGTCAAGGCAGTTTGGCCGGCCTTCATGCACCTTGCGGATCGTCTCAACCGGAATATTGTTTTCTGAAAGAGTGCGTGCCGTGCCGTCGGTCGCCAGCAGCTTGAAGCCAAGCTGGTGCATCTTCAGGGCCACAGGAACAATGGCATTGCGGTCGCGTGCCGCCACGCTGACAAAAACCGTGCCTGATTGCGGCAAAATGGTCGAAGCGGCCAACTGAGCCTTGGCGAAAGCGGCAGGGAAGTCGCGGTCGATGCCCATGACTTCGCCGGTGGATCGCATTTCAGGCCCAAGCACAATATCTACGCCGGGGAACTTGGCAAACGGGAAGACACTTTCCTTCACGCTGGTGTAATTCGGCACGGGGTCGCCGTGGACATCAAGTGAATCAAGAGTCTCGCCGGCCATCACGCGTGAAGCCAGCTGAGCCAGATTGATACCGGTCGCTTTTGAAACGAAAGGCACCGTGCGGCTGGCCCGGGGGTTGACTTCAAGCACATAAATTTCACCGTCCTTCACTGCGAACTGAATGTTCATCAGGCCGCAGACTTTCAGGGCCTCAGCCAGAAGCCGGGTCTG
>JBJTRR010000370.1:0-2478 GCA_046076185.1 bacterium
CACCGCGGTCGGCCGGGGTGCGGGTGAAGCTGACGCGGGGGAAATCTTCGTTCGTTGTTATCTGAAGGTAGGGAAAGGTTTTATCGTCTTTGAGTTCGGCGTTGTGGCGGGGCTGAATGTCTTTGACGAGCCGGGCTTCCATCAGCAGGGCATCGACTTCGCTATCGGCAACGAGGAAGTCGATATCGGCCACATCGCCAATCCAGTCTCTGATGCGGCTATCGGTCTCGGCAGTTTTTTGGAAGTAGCTGCCAGCACGGGCTTTAAGGTTTTTAGCCTTGCCCACGTAAATCACCCGGCCCTGGGCATCTTTCATCAGATAGACGCCGGGCCCGGTGGGAAAACCTTTGACCTTTTGCTTGGGTTTCTGAGCCGGTTCACCAGCAACTGGGTCAGGCGCCTGGCCCATCATGGCCGGGGTTGATTCCTCGGTGGGTGTCTGGGCAGAAACTGTTTGCGGAACTTCCTTTTGGGTAGGAGGTTCCGCCTGTGGCTTGGCCTGTTTCTTTTTTTTGCGATTGGGAGAGTTGTTGTCAGATTCAGGGTCGGCCATGGGTCAATTTCTGCCGTCAATCCGTTTCGGGGCCTGTTCTGATGATATCAAAATTATTATAGGCAGCGAAGTCGTGATGTCTTCCAAGGGAATTGTTGATGCCACGCCGGGGTCAAAGCTTGTGATGAGAGTGGTTTGTAAGTGATTATCTGAGAGTGTGTTGTGGTTGATTTGCAAGAGGGATTAGTATTTGGATGATTGAGCTAGAACGGGAGAGATTGCATCGCGGTTGTAACGGCTGTAACGTGTCTAACGAAGCGGCGAATGTTTCTTGATCTCTCTTATTTGACTTGGAGGCTGAACTACTCCGAAATAAAGAAAGGAACCTCCATGGTGGGAGATTCCTTCTGATAGTCATTTCCACGGATGGAAATCAGGCATGATGTCGGGCCGGAACCCTGAAATATCACTGATTGGCGATTGCCTTGCGGCGGGAATAAACGCCCATCGCGGCGATGCCCAGTGTCCAAGCCAGAATAGTGGCTGGTTCGGGTATAATTATTGGTTTGATTGGTTTGATGTTATAGTACGGCATGGAATCTTCACCGATGCTACTGTCCATTTGGGAACCCGAGACGAAGGTAATTCCAACTCCTTCGGTGAAATTGATCCCTGGCAATTTACTGAAATTGTTAATAGTGAACTCGAAATCTGGTCCACCATTATACAAAGTGCCGATATGATTTTTCAGGGTTACGCCGTAATTCGAACCCATCACGAGATTAGGAATTGCAGACGCAACGTTGAAGCCATTCAAACCTGGGCCTGCTTGAGCCTTATCCATCGGTATCCCAGCAACAACAGTTGGCTTGGAATTATTCCCATAAGGTCCTATTCCAAGTGTAATTGTGGAACGACCTCCAATTCCTGGCAACTCAACTCCTCCGGCGTTTCTGAACTCTTGTGTGTATGTTCCAACTACTCCATTCCCATCAGAGTCACCGGCTACGCCGAAATAATTCAATCCGACGTAGAGAACGTCATTAGGTTGGTCCCATGCCAAACGAACATCCTTAACGTCCCATCCGTTTATTATTCCCTGACTTGTCATCCAGGGAAACTGCCCTACATCTGGAACTCCGTTCCCATTCGTAATCACATCTGTGGCAAGACCTTTAATGAAGTCTTTTTCCACATTTCCAGTGAAGCTAATACTTCCAGCCTCAGTAGTCATACCCATCAATGCCAAAACGGCAATAGACGAGATAAAACGTATGTGTATCGGGCTGATCATGACAAGTCTCCTTACTCGTCGAGGCAAGTCGGTCAAGAGCCGACACTTCTGAACCGTACACCTGCAAACGAAAGATTTCCTTCTCCGTTTGGATGGACTACTTTCGCGACAGCATACAACAGTTTGATTTTTCCTACAAGGGGAATTGATGACAAATCGATTCCCTCAGTTCACGAACTCAAGTTCTTTTTCTGCCTGAATGCGTTTCAGGCGATTACCCCTGATGAAAGGATGAGTCGGAATGCCACTTCTGCGTAACATTCTCGGAGCCCTCCGTTCCGCCTGGAACGCTCGTCCCGCTGCGAAAAGAACCCGTCGACACGTCCTCACGGGCATGGATCATTTAGATGATCGGCAACTCCTAACTGTTTCCTTCACTGGAAATGTTATAAATGATTTTTCCAGTACAACCGGAAAAGGCGTTGTGTTCCTTAATAATCCGGCGAACGTAATACCTCCTAGTATTCCTCCACAACTTCAGAGTCTAGTTAAAGTTTCGGGATTCCAGGTGGATGGAGTGGCATTGTCTTATGACCCAGTCAAGGATGAACTTTCGGTTGGAGTTCTTCAGCCAGACAATCAGAGAACTGGTCAAAAAGTAATTGCTGGAGATGCAGATAATAATTTAAATTCAGCAACGGTTAGTCCGGCAGTCAAGGCTGTTGACCCGAATTTTAAAGATTGGCCTGAC
>JBJTRR010000371.1:0-2091 GCA_046076185.1 bacterium
CCCCGGCCGCGATCTTCGTGCCGCCGATATCGACTCCCAGCACCTTCATGGCTAAATCAGGGCCCCGCTTTCCCGGGAAATCTCAGTCGTTGAGGCGCAGGACCGACATGAACGCCTCCTGCGGAATCTCCACATTTCCCACCGACTTCATCCGCTTCTTGCCTTCCTTCTGCTTTTCAAGCAGTTTTCGCTTGCGGCTGATATCGCCACCATAGCACTTGGCCGTGACGTTCTTACGCAGGGCCGAGATCGTTTCGCGGGCCACCACTTTGCTGCCAATCGCTGCCTGTAGAGCAATTTCAAACTGGTGACGCTCAATTTCTCCCTTAAGCTTCTTCACCAGCTTTCGGCCCCTTCGTTCGGCCTGATCACGGTGGCAGACAACCGAGAGTGCATCAACCCGGCTGGCCGCTACCAGCACGTCAAGCCGCACAAGGCTGTCGGCCCGATAACCCAGGACTTCATAATCCATCGTGCCGAAGCCGCGGGTCACGCTTTTGAGCTTGTCGTGCAGGTCGTAAATCATCTCGGCCAGCGGCAGTTCATAAGTCAGAATGACACGTGTCGGCGTAATAAATTCTGTCTTGATGTACTTGCCGCGGCGATCCTCGCAAATCTGCATGATCGCGCCTATGTTGTCAGAGGTAATGATGAAGTTGATCTTCGCAATTGGCTCGCGAAATTCCTCGATCTCGCCAACTTCAGGGATGCGTGTCGGGTTCGACACATGCATCAGATCGCCTTTTTTGGTGAGAATCTCATAAGTCACGTTCGGCGCGGTCTGAACCAGATCAAGATTATGTTCCCGCTCAAGTCTCTGCTGCACAATTTCCATGTGCAACATGCCGAGGAACCCGCATCGAAAGCCAAAGCCAAGGGCGTCGGATGTTTCGGGTTCATAGGTGAAGCTCGAGTCGTTCAGGGCCAGCTTCTGTAGAGCGAACCGAAGGTCTTCAAATTCATGCGACGACTGCGGAAACAGCCCGCAGTAAACCACCTGCTTGGGCTCCTGATAACCGGACAGGGGCGTTTCCGCCGGGTGGTAGGTATCGGTAATGGTATCGCCGACACGCACATCGGCAATTCGCTTGATGTTACAGTGAATGTAGCCTGACTGGCCTGTGGAAAGTACATCAACCGGCACTTCCTGCGGCCGGAACTGACCAATGCCCAGAATTTCATAGTCCTGACCGGTGGCCATCAGGCGAATTTTCTGGCCTTTCTTCAGCGACCCGTCCACAATTCTTACATAAGCCACCACACCGACGTATTCATCAAATTTTGAGTCGAAAATCAGGGCCCGGGGCGGTGCATCAATCTTGCCGGAAGGTGGCTTGACCCGCTCAATCACCGTCTGCAGAAGCTCGGGTACGCCCAGGCCCGTTTTGGCACTGACTGAGAGAATTTCGTCGGGATCAAAACCAAGAGTATTATAAATTTCTTCACGAATTTCGTCAGGGCGCGCCGCCTGCATGTCAAGCTTGTTCATGCAGGGCACAATTTCAAGGTCGCCTTCCAGGGCCAGATATGCGTTGGCCACAGTCTGGGCTTGCACGCCCTGGGTGGCATCGACCAGAAGGATTGCCCCTTCACATGCCGCCAGCGAGCGACTGACTTCATAATTAAAATCGACATGGCCCGGCGTGTCGATCAGGTTCAGCTCGTATTCCTGACCATTAAAGTCGTATTTAATTGCTACAGCACGGGCTTTGATCGTGATACCGCGCTCACGCTCAAGATCCATGTCGTCAAGAATCTGGTCGCGCGACTCTCGCTGGGTGATCGCCCCGGTATGCAGCAGAATCTTGTCGGCCAGTGTACTTTTGCCGTGGTCGATGTGGGCAATGATCGAAAAATTGCGAATCTGTGAGGGTGCGATGGCCATAGTCGATTGACAAATTTCCCTGTTACCCGTGGCAACCGCGGGGGCACATCATTGCCAGCCCTTCGCCACTGAATTCATAGATACTATAAATATAGCGTGTTAAGGTGCCTTCGGGGAGGCCGATTTTTCAGACGGCCAGGGCAAGGTGCTTTCAATCAGGCCCATGAACCGTGATCAGCACCGCCCGATCCTTCTCAAAATTGATC
>JBJTRR010000372.1:0-1826 GCA_046076185.1 bacterium
GGCAGGTTTACCGCACGCCTGTTGCCCAGCACCGTATCAATTTCATTTCGGTCAACCAACAGCCGCACTGCCCAGCCACGCACATGCTCGTTGGTATCTCTGCAAAGCCGGGTTAATTCCATTTCGTTCAGCACACCCAGAGAATGCATCGCCCACAAAGCCCTCAGCCTGTTGACCTGACTCTCCGATTTTTCAAGTATCAATTTCAATTCAGCCACTCGGCCCTGATATTTCTCAGGTTCAAATTGAAATTGCTCGAGCGCTCGCCGGGCATAATAAATATTGGAGGATTGCAATTCGGAAATAACACTTATTTCCTGAAATTCCTGAAATGCCATTCTCCGCTCATCCACTGCCTGCAATAGATAAATCCGGCCGCTCGACCTGTGCACACCGGTGTTTTCATGGCACTCGCCGGTGTCACTCCAGTCAATCACTGCAATATTCCCGTCAGGGCTGTGGGCCAGGTCAAGCCCCCTGAACCAGGTGTCGCCAAACAGCGCAAAATCCTTCTCATGGCTTGCCCTAAAGCCATTTCCCAACCGTTCCAGCCGTTCAGTATTCAGCCGTCGGCCATGAAAATTCACCATCAACAGACGCCCGTCATAGCTCTTTGGCCACCTGCCACCCTGATAAATCAGTGCACCCTGGTGTGCATGCCCGCCGCCAAGGTTATTGGCCACTCCATCCCGCGATGCCGCCCACCCCTTACCTGTGTCAAAATGATAATGATCGGCAATCGAGTCTATCATCCGGTAAAGCACAGGGTTCGGGTCAATTGTATGAAGCCTCTCCAGATGAGCCCCCGGCATCAGGTGCCACAAATGTCCGTTCACTGTATTTACGAAAAACATTTCGCCATTCTGGTCCCAGTCCATCCCCCACGGGTTGGTCGTGCCGTGTGTCAGAACCTCAAATCGTCCCAGCCCCGGATGAAACCGCCAGATTCCGCCCCTCAGCGGAATCCGCTGGCCCGCCGGCGTGCCGGGCGGCCCGATCTCGCTGGGCGAAGAGCCGCCGGCCCGGCCATAAAGCCATCCATCTGGCCCGAATTTCAGGCCATTTGCAAAATTATGATGGTTTTCCGTCGGCACATAAAACCCGTCAAGAGCCACTTTCACCGGCCCATCGGCTCGATAATCACCGTCTGCATCAGGCAGAAAAAGCAGTTGCGGCGGGCAAATTGCCCACACACCACCCCGACCAATCGCAAAACCTGTCAGATTGTTCAGCCGGTCACTGAAAACACTGGTTTTATCGGCTGAATCATCACCATTCGTATCTTCCAGAATGATAATCCGGTCGCGCATGTTCGGGTCAACCCGCAGGCCACGCTCGGCATAGCTGTAATTCTCGGCAATCCACAGCCGCCCACGACTGTCATATTGCATGGCTATCGGGTTCCTGACCATCGGCTCAGACGCGAACAGTTTCGCCTGAAATCCATCCGGCAAAACAATTTTTGCCGTGGCCTCAGCTCCACTCACTGGCTTTTCATTTGATGTCTCACTGTCGTAAATCACAGGCTCGTCTGAAGCTCCTGCATTCGACAGAATAAAAAGGTGTAATGTCATTGCAATTGAAAACCATTTTGTCAGGCGATTGCTTTTCATAACGGTTCTTTTATCGTTTGATGATTCGTGTCGGGGCAAGAGACTGGCAGATTCGCTCTGGCCACCATGCCGCAAAAGCGACAAGGTGAATTCGGAATTGTTGCAGTGAATGTCACGATTATCAGGCGGGGAATGGCTCAAGTCAATAATATCAAATCAGAAAAAAAATTTTTGCACCATCGCTTGAAACTCTTCCATTCTGATCTGGCATAG
>JBJTRR010000373.1:0-1731 GCA_046076185.1 bacterium
ACCATGGCACCCGTGTTGCCGGCTGAAACAACAGCCTCAGCCTGGCCGGTAGCCATCAGGCCCCAGGTCTTGGCAATGGAGTTGTCTCGTTTTGATCTCAGGGCTTCCACAGGCTTGTCTTCCATGCCCACCACTTCGGCGGCATGCACAACGGGCAGCCGGTCAAGCGGCACGCTGACGCCTGATTCCGCCAGCCGGTTCAGCTCGGCGATAATCTTATCTTCCTGGCCGACCAGGTGAACAACCAGCTCGGGCAACTCAATAGCGGCCTGAACCGCACCGGCAACAATCGGGCCAGGAGCATAATCGCCACCCATGGCATCCAGGGCGATCCTCATGATGAAGCCTCTCGAATTCTCTACCAGCAGGTGCGGCTCGACGAATCGTCAAAAAGGGAATGTTGATTCCACAACATCCTCAAGATGACTCATACTAGGTAAGTTTTGCCCCGGGTGTCAATCTGTCAGCCATCAGCCATCGGGAATCGGCCATTTTCCGCCCGCTTGCCTGACAGAATTATTGCAGGGGCACGCGTTTAATGGAGTGGTCAGTCAGGGCCGTGTGGGCTTTGTCCACGGCCGACTGCCGCGGCATGTGGCAACCCATGCAATTATTTTCAGGGCTCTGCGCCAGCCTTGATACCGGGGGCAGGGCACAGGGCTCGGGCCGGGTGTGGCAGCTCAGGCACCTGTTGCGGTAATAAGCCACCTTATTGGCCTTCTCGGGCCAGTCGTGCGGGTTGTGGCAGCTTAGGCAGCCCATTTTGCCATCGCTTTTTTCAAAGCAGGTGCTCAGCTCCATCTGCGTAATATGGCTTGACGACTTGAACCGGTTAAAGGGGTCGGCCCCGGCATTGGCCGATCGCCGTACATAATTTTCCAGATCAAGACCAGGGCGATAATCAGCAATCGACTTGCCTTCGATATCCTCGCGTGAATCAAGCTGTAGGTGGCACTGATAACACACCATGTCGCGCCGCGTGGGTGTCAGCTTCGCCGGGTTCACAATCGTCGGGTCAATGCCGCCCTGCTTTTCCTGCTGGTTCACATGCAGTTCGCCTGGCCCGTGGCATCGCTCGCAGCCAATCACCTTCGCATGCAGGCGGCCTGGCTCGTCGTCCACATTCTTCTCAACGTGATTCGTGTGGCAGAAAAAGCAGTTACGCAGCGATTCGCGGTCAAAAAATTCGTTGTTCGCTGTGAATCCCGGCGCAATGTCATATCGCCCGGGGTTAGAATACCAGGCAATCGGCGACTGCATCAGCTTGCCCTTGTTATCAAGCATAAACGTCAGCCCGCGCTGGCCTGAACCCATATAAATCGGCACGGGCTTTAATTCCTTCTTCACCACCCTGCCTTCAGTGTCAAGCTCGTCAACATGATGAAAAACCTTGCCGTCGCGCTTTTCAACTGAATATTGCAGCTTGCCAAATTTCAGCGTCTTTTCAAGCGGCGGCAGGTCAAGCCTGGCCATGTCGCCCACAGACTTGCTCATCGGGTGCCTGCGGAACGACTCAGTCTCGTTAAAGTGGCAGTTCTCACAGCTTTTGTCGCCCAGATAATGCACCTCGGCCGCAGTGTTTTTGAATTCCAGCGGCACGGCCTCAACCCGCTTCGACTTGCTTTGCTCAGTCGCCGGGGCAGGGTCCACCGGCTTCGGCGGTTTCTCGCCAAAAATCGCGAATATGGCAAAAAGCCCGACCGTGAAACCGACAAATACCACTATGCCCAG
>JBJTRR010000374.1:0-9865 GCA_046076185.1 bacterium
GTCGATTTATACCAATTTTACGCGAGTTTGATTATGAAAACAGCGATTTTCGGTAAAACCTTGAGCGATTGCACTTTTCATTCGCTCGCCCGGGTTTTAATATGACATGATTGATGATCCAGTCGATTTCGGATGGCAAACCGCGATCCTGCTCGTTCAGCAGTTTCATGGAATTTGCCAGATTGAATTACAGGCTGAATAACATGACCAGACGCAAACCACTATCAGTACAGGCTTTCCAGAGATGCTCACAGGAATGAAGCGATTTAAGCACGGATCTTCGCTTGTCACGGTGGCCCTGCTTGTTCTGGCAGGCGTTGCCGGGCGGCTTTTGCCGCACGCACCCAATGCCACACCGCTCACGGCGTTGGCTCTCGTCTCGGGTGCTGCCTTGGGCGGTTTTCATTCCGTTTTCATCCCACTGGCCACCTTACTTATTACAGACCTTCTCATCGGCACATATTCCATGCCGGTCATGGCGTCGGTTTATGCCTGTTTCCTGCTGCCGGTTACTATGGGACGCTTTTTCCTCAAAAACGATCGTCGTCCGTGGTTAATTGGCGGCATAGCCTCTATCAGTAGTGTCGTCTTTTTTCTGGTGACGAATTTCGCAATCTGGTTTTTTGACGACTGGTATTCGCACGATCTCACAGGAATAATGGGCTGTTATGCTGCGGCTTTGCCATTTGCCCGCAACATGATTTCGGCCGACCTGCTTTGGAGTGCAGCCCTTTTTTCTGGTCTGGCAATCATCGAAGGCCGAAAAATAACTGTTTTGACTCCAGCGGTTGTCAAATCCTGAGCTTTAAACTCAGATTGGCTGCTTAGTGGCTTATTTGGGCGAATGAAAGACGGGTCTCCAAGTGCACGATCACTGGATTGCCGAACGGATGGGCCGGATTGATGCTTCCGGCATTCGCAAAGCATTTGAAATGGCCAAATCGATGGTTGATCCGATCAACCTATCGATTGGGTTGCCTGATTTCCCCGTTTCTGAACCTGTTAAGCTAGCCGCGATCAAGGCCATTCTCGAAAACCGTTCGGAATATACATTAACCCAGGGGCTCCCAGAACTTAGATCGGCACTTCAGGCTGAGGTTGACGAAAAATACAACCACCCTGACCGGCAGGTTATGGTCACCTCAGGCACAGCGGGTGGCTTAACACTGGCTCTTTCGGTAAGTGTGAATCCGGGCGATGAAGTGATCATTTTTGATCCGTATTTTGTTATGTATCGCCATCTTGTCACGTGGGTTGGCGGTACCAGTGTTCTGGTTGATACATACCCTGATTTTCAGATCAATGTGGCCCGGCTTGAAGCGGCAATCACCCCAAAAACCAAGGTTGTGATTGTCAATACGCCTTCGAATCCGACGGGAATCGTTCAGTCTGAGCAGTCGATCAGGGAACTCGCCGAGTTGTGCCGCAGGAAAAAAATATTGTTGATCAGCGACGAAGTTTACGCTGCTTTCAGCTATGACACACCAACTTCAAGCCCGGCCAGGTTCGACGAAAATATTCTTGTCTGTGATGGATTCTCGAAAACTCATGGCATGACCGGCTGGCGTCTTGGTTTTGCACATGGGCCGTCGCGCATCATTCAGGAAATGAATAAACTTCAGCAATTCAGCTTCATCTGTGCCCCAAGCCTCGTTCAATATGCTGCAATTGAGGCTATGAAAACCGACATGACCGAACGCATATCTGCCTACAAAGCCAAGCGTGACAAAATCTATGACGCTTTGAAGGATGACTACGAAATTGTTCGGCCAGATGGTGCGTTTTATGTTTTTCCGAATGCTCCGTGGGGCACTGCCACAGAGTTTGTCGCCGAAGCTATTCGAAACCAGTTGCTCATCATTCCGGGGAATGTCTTCAGCCAGAAAGATACACATTTCCGAATCAGTTATGCAGTCGATGATCGAACTCTCGACCGTGGCATTGAGGTGCTTCAACGCATAGCCCGCCGATAAGGTTTGAGTGCTTGAAAAGTTTATCCAGATTAACCAATTCCCAGCACTCGAATGACTTCATTAGGTGTAGTCAGGCCCTGTTTTACCAGCTCAATCGCATGGCTCCGTAATGACTTAACCTGCTTTATTTGAAGTAGTTGCCTGATGGTCTTCGCATCGGCCCGCTGGCTGATTGCCTCAGGCAAACCTTCCAGAGTTGTATCAAGCCACTGCACTGCCATCACCCGGCCATGGTATCCGGTTCCACCGCATGCCTTGCAGTCTGTGCCGCCAGTTTCAAAAAAGTCACCAAATTCTGTTCTAAATGATTGACTTGATTCATCAACGGGAGTGTTTTTGAAACGGCATTGATCGCACAGCCGACGGAGCAGCCGTTGTGCCAGAATACCCCTGATTCCACTGCGCAGAACATAAGGTGGAATGTTCATATCCATTAACCTGGTAATGACTTCCACGCAGTCTCCGGCATGCATCGTGGTGAGCAGAAGGTGGCCGGTAAGGGTCGCTTGAAAAGCGGCACGGGCAGTGGCACGGTCGCGAATTTCTCCGAGGGCAATCACATCGGGGTCCTGTCGCATGACAGATTTAACCAGTTTGGCAAGGCCCAGACCGGCTCGCCGGTCGAGCGATGTCTGGGCGATACCACGAATGGCAGATTCCACAGGATCTTCCAGCGTGACAACACATCGCGAGCCATTTGATTTGGCCATTATCTCTCTCAGGCAGGCATAAAGTGTCGTCGTCTTGCCCGAGCCAGTCGGCCCGGTGAAGATGATCATGCCGGAAGTGTCGTCCAACAATAGAGATAGTTCGTTTTTCGCCGATTCTGGTAATCCTATAGAAGAGAATTGCCGGTGAGAATCGCTTTGAACCAGAAATCGAAGGGCTGCCCTTTCCCCATCAATTGTTGGGAATGTGCTGACACGCACCTCAGGCCTGTTTTTGGGTGGATCGGGCGAGATACGGCCTTCCTGAGGAATTTCTGATCGATAAGTCAACAGGCCAGCAAGAACTTTTATTCTTGCAACCGTCTGCGCTGATACAGATTGCGGTAAATGACCGCAAGGCTGTATCACGCCATCAATTCTCAGGTCAAGCCTCAGCCCCGAATCAGCCCCCGGTGTAAGGTGCAAGTCAGTCGCTTTGGATTGAACGGCAAGTTCAAAAAGGTCATCAACAATGGCGGGAACATCCGGCAAGGGTTTGCCCACCATGGCTTTACCAAGCTTTTCCCTGAACGCTTCAATAGAGTTCATGAATCGTGATTACCGGAGACGGGGGCCGGGCAGGATACCCTTTGTTTTGGTTTTGATTCTGCACAACATGTTATCGGCCGTTAGGTAAAGAGTGCTGCCGTCATCGCCCCAGGCGCAGTTGGCGGTCGCAACGCCAGGATCAATTCGGCCGAGCATAACTCCATCAGCACCCAGGACATGCACGCCACCTGGACCTGTCATGAAAATATTTCCTGACGCATCCACTTTAAGGCCATCCGGCAATCCCGGCTTCCTGGCTTTCAGCAGTTCTGTTGTGTCAGCCAGCACTTTACCGGCTCCAATTTTGCCATTCTTTTGTAGCGGATAGGCCATGAGAATTGGCTTTTCAGGGTCTGAATTCGCAACATAAAGTGTTGATTCATCTGGAGAAAGAGCTATGCCGTTCGGGAATCGGAGATCTTTTGTCAGAAGGCTCAGTCTGCCTTCTGGCGAGATTCGATAAACGCCACTGAAATCAACTTCCCTGGCCGGATCCGAGGCCCCTTTGGCAAGCCCGTAAGGCGGGTCGGTGAAATAAAAGCTGCCGTCGGAACCAAAAACGCCGTCATTCGGGCTGTTCAGCCGTTTCCCTTCAAATCGATCAGCCATCGTCTCAAATAAACCGTTATTCAAAAGGCGTGCGACCCGCCGGTCGCCATGCTGCATGAGAACCAGACGACCTACCGGATCAAGTGTGAGGCCATTCGATCCCTGACCACTGGAACCCGTGATTCGCCCCGTGTCACCGCTTGGCTTAATGTAAGTCAATAATTTCAAAGTGGATGCATCCCACCTGTGAACAACATTCCCCGGTACATCAGAAAAAATCAGGGCCTCTTCACCTGCCAGCCAAACAGGCCCTTCGGCCCAGTCGTGGCCATCCGTCAATTTTTCAATTTTTGAGCCAGCAGGAACCAATTTGTCGAAACGCGGGTTGAGCCTTATGATTTCGCCAACATCCTCAGCCATTACGAGTTGAGTGGCAATGAACAGGCATGGCAGGAAACGCCTGAAAGTCAGTGACTTGTTTAAGATCATTGTGATTGTCCGTTGATGTTCATCATGCGGCGAGGTTGTTTCGAAAAATCTTCACAGGTTCATTTTCGGAAACAAATTCAGCAAACGCAATAAGCTATGTTGAGGAAGAAAGCCAGAAGTGATCGCAAAATCAAAAATCTTCTTTGGCGTCAATCGCCCCAGCCTTCCAAATGATAACCGATCGAAGCGGCTTAAATCTGAATTTTGACTGTTTTATCTAAATCAAGAATTGGCAATAATTTATTGGGTTAAATCGGTGAGTTTTTTGAATGAATATGTAATGTAAGGTAAGGAAGTGTGCTGGTAAATTAAGCAAAGCTTGTCGGTAAAATCGTTCCAAACGGACAACTGAACTGAAAAAAATTCAGAAAATTCAAAAAAGTTGCTTAAGTTAGCTGAAATTTGTCCTACGTTCCTGATATAACAGGGTGTTGACGCAGTCGAAAGAACTCGATATGTTCACTTTCGTTAAGCCCTGTGTCCTCTTGAACCTTGGAGTGGTCAACAATGTCGAACCTTGCACAGCGAATTCGTGATATTCGTTACAAAAAAGGACTGGGGCCTGACGCTTTAGCGGCTCGTGCTGAAATCAGCCGCACAGCTTTATATCAAATTGAATGTGGCAAGACAGAAGTTCCTCGGGCTGGTACACTTCGGCGAATTGCTCGTGCTTTGGAAGTGCCCGTTGACGATCTTCTTGGATACTGGCCGAAGGAAGAGTCAGCCCTGATTGCTGAGCACGATCTTGTCACGGGAATGGGTGACACGGTAACCAGAACAGAGGTTGATCGCGAATGGTCTTACCCTGATGATCCTGAACTGACCAGCTATCGTGATGCCCGCCAGACCTTTGATGTGGCAACCGGCCGAACAGACTTGCAGCAGAAGCTGGAAGATCTTCTGGATTCGAGATTTGCCGATTCCATCAGCCGCATCATTGAAGATACTCATGCCATTATGATCGCCGGTCGTTCGCAGACGACAAGCCGAATCGGGATTGGCAGCCGCAGCAAGTCGCACTGATTGTGCCCGGCAAATTCACGATCAGAGTTTGAATTTTGCAAACTCTTGAAATGGCAAAGCTTAAAGTCAACTGCCGAAGGCTTGAATCAATTTCAGGCTTTCGGTTTTTGCGTTTTCTGTCTGAATTTGCTGCAAGCGCCAAATGAAATTGACCTTGCCAACTTTAATGTTTTTCGTAATTTAATGCAAAACACTCCCGTTTCCATTTATCTGGACCACGGTAAAGTATCGCCAACCAGTATGATCTCAAGGATTTACACTGGATTGCTCCATGGATCGGAGCGTGGCTGAGAGGATCACTGCCATGGATTGGCGCCCATCACATTCAGGAAATTCCCAGGCAATCCGGAATCGGATTTTTCCAAATTATTTTCTTTTTGCCATACTTTTCATGCTTGTTGCCAGCATCTCTGGCTGTTCAATGGCACCTAAAAGTTTTCTGAGCATGAATGACCCAACGGCGATTAACCGGGCCCGGGCTGTGGCTTTTGGCCAGAGCGAACCCGATGCCGTCGCAATTCCTGTATTGATTGATCGCCTCTCTGACCCGGATCCGGTCGTCAGGCTGGCCAGTCATGAAGCTCTTAAACGTCGAACAGGCCAAAACTTCGGTTATCAGCCGTATATTGAGGGCGACGAACTGGCTGCTGCTGTGGGCCGCTGGAAACAGTGGTGGGCTGGCACCACAAATGGCCGGATGGTTGCCGGGCGACCCTCGCCAAGCCCACAGGCAACTCCTCAGGTTCGGCAGTCGAACATGGGCCCGAAAGCCCTTTCTGAAGCCCGATATCAAAAAAAACGTGGTCCACTGCAGCGATTGTTCGGACGGAACAATTGATCCTTCTAGCGCAAGCCCTTTAAGCAACACAGGTTCTGGAAATGCTTGAGCGATCACTGACAGCCAACTGGCCTGACACCATTAACCCCCTCAGGCTTGCGGGTTGGTTCGCCATGCAAACGGTTTGCTGGTCAGGAGGTTTCGGAACGCTTTTTTTGAATAGCCTGGCGGCTCTGGTTCGACCAGCCCGCGCTGGTGAGATGAAAATTCGCTCGGCAGCCAAAATGCAGATGGTCTGGGCAATTATCTGGGGTATGCCGCTGGTCATACTTTTGCATATTGGTCTGGGTGGTTTCCTCGCCCTTCAGGCTTTTCACGGAGCCATATTTCTTGATGCCGTTGGCCCTGTTGTCGGTGTCGGTCTATTCCGTAATGTTGGCAGCCAGATGTCGGCAATGATTGTCACCGCTCTTGTCTGCACTCACACAGTAGCCGAGCTTCGAATGAGTCGCTCAAAGCTCGACCGGCTTTCCAGTGGCAGGGCCATTGACCGCGATGTGGCTCGAGGCTTGAAAACATCACAAACAGAAATGGAGCCAGATGTTGCAAGGCTTGCCATGGCACGAGTGCTTGGGGTTGCTTTGGCAGGCCCCGTTCTTGGGTTCATCGGATGCGTATCGGGTTTGATTGCCGGCCTTGTTGTCAGCCGATCGGTGCTTGATGTGCCAACGGTCTGGTTTCTGTATCACTTTGCTGAAATGCTTTGGGCCAGGGACCTTGTAGGAATTGTTGTGAAGGGAATTCTGTTTTGTGGACTAGCAACAGCAATAGCCTGCTATGAAGGGCTGCGAAAGCCGGAAGGCGATACTTCTGACCTGGCTGTTTCCATGTGGCGGGCAGCATGTCTTGGCACTTTTGCTATCCTTCTGGCCAATTCCGGCTGGTTCGCCTTCATGTTCCTGAGCGGCGCCCCATTCGGGCGAACTGTGTTGGAACCTCCCATTCCTCGCTGAGACTGACTCAAGTGCATTCAATGATCAGATTTAAAGCTTACAAGACTGCGTTGACAGGAAGCCGGCCATGAAACGAAGCTCAACTCAGGAAATTCTTGTGGGTGTTGTGGTCCTTGCCTGCCTCGGAGGCATGATCAGCTTGGTGGCCCTGGCAGCCGGTGGTCCCGGCTTTCTGGCCCAAAGACGAACTATCGATGTGATTTTTAAGGACGGGCAGGGGGTGCGTGTCGGCTCGGCAGTGCAGATTGCCGGTCTGACAAGCGGCCGCGTGGAAGGTGTGGATCTGGTTGAAATTGATGGCACTCTGAAGGCTCGCGTGCGGATGACCATCCCCGAGAGTCTTGCTTCCAAACTTAAGCAGGATGTAAAGATATCGATTAAATCGACTCTCACCGGACAGACCATGCTGAATATCATCAGCTCAGGCAATTCAAAGATGGAACTTGTCGCCGGGCAAGTGGTTGTGGGAACGGAAACCAGCCTTTTCGACCCCATTCTCGAGCAAGTGGGCCTGGGCCCTGGCGAACGAAACAACATCAGCCACATGATTTCAGAAGTTCGCCGGACGATGGATCAACTATTACCCAAGGTACAGGCTACGGTGGCGGCTCTTGAAGAGACGACAAACGGCCTGAAGGCCACTTCGGATGCGGTTCGCCCCAATGTCGAGTCAAGCGTGGCTCAGGTCAACCAAACGATTAACAGGCTTCAAACCCTTATTCCACAAGTTGATGCATCCCTCAAGAAAGTAGATCATTTTGTTGCGACGGCTGATTCCCTGCTTTCTGAAGCCGGGCCTGATGTGCGAGAGGCTGTGGCCGGTGCCCGTGGCATCATGTTAAATGCAGATCAACTTCTGGCTGAGCAGCGCCCTAACATCGCCAAAACGATAGGCAACCTTGAAAATACTCGCATCAGGGCCGATCGTGTGCTTTATAATACGGAAGTCCTTACATCGCAGGGCATTGATGTCGTTAACAAGTCTAAGGCAAATATTGAGCGAACAGCTTCCAACGTGAAAGATGCCACGGAATGGGGCGACAAACTGGTTCAGAAGATTTACTCTAACCCTTTCTATCTCAGCCCTTTCTACAAACCAACTGCGGCCGATGTTCAGGCGCATGCCTATTTTGATTCGGCCCAGGCCGTGATTGTGGGTGCCAAAGAGCTGCACGATACAGTCAAAACTCTTGAAACCATGCGTGGCTCGGCCAGAACGCAGGAAGAAGCCCAGGCTATTGATCAGCTTTATGCCCGTGCGGCTGGAATGTCGGAAAAGCTGAACCAGACGATGTCGAAGATGGCAGATGGTCTCCAGCCAGCCTCAGCACCGGGTCGCCAGGGGCTCAGACGATGAAAATGCTTGAGCGTAGTGACAGATTTCGATTTTGTGACTCACCTGAGGTGGCAATTTGCTTCAAGATTTCTCAGGACTTTTTGCAACCATTGAAATTCAGAGACCTTACGAACTTGAGGTATTTCTTGAGGAAATTTTTCAAAAAAATTTGGGATGACGTTAAAGTCGTCACCTTTTCACATCCGATAAAAAAACGGATTTGACACGGAGGAGCACGTGACAGACTTAGGCTTATTCGGCTCCTGCTGCCGACCCGTGTTGGGAAGGTGGCTCGGAGGCTCCGCGGGCTACGGTTCCCGGAGGTTCCCGTCGGATAAGGTCCCGAGCTGGCGGACCTAAAGTCACCGCTTGCTTGCAACTATGAGAGGGGGGTCCAACGATGGAAATCCATGGCTTAAACGGTACTGGTGGTGCCCAACCAATTTATCCCCGACTTGCGGCTTACACCGTTGAATCGGGTGCATCTGTTGGTGTAAACGCACCCCAGGATCAAGTCGAAATCAGTTCTATTGGTCGTATGCTGGAAGGTATTGAAAGCCTGCCTGACATTCGCCATGAGCGAGTTGCGGCGATTCGCCAGCAAATTGCTCAGGGTGTCTATGAAACACCCGAGAAACTTGAAATCGCCCTTGATCGTCTTCTGGACGAAATGTCTGGATTCTGATCAGGGATTGATCAACCTGCGGTCAGGGACTTCGGTCAATGACCCATTGCTCCCGTTCATAACACCGATCAAGTAATGGCTTTCTTGAAAACCATTACCGATCGGTGTTTCTTTTTTACCACCAAGCCTGATTACTTGGTGCTGAGAAGATCTTCCAGATTGCCTTCAATCGCATCGGCCCAGGTTCGATATGCATCGCTGGAAAGATGCAGAAAATCAGGCATGACCGACTTTGGCAGAGTACCATCTTCGGCCAGAAATCGGTTGCCGAAGTTGGTGTAAAAAACGGTCTTATCGTTATCGAGCTTGCTGATTTCAGCGTTTATCGCCTTAATTCGGGTTCGCAAAGGATGATCTGCCTTCTCGGCCCGGGGGAAAATGCCGACCAGCAAAACCTTGGTCTTTGGCAGCTTATCGTTCAGCTTCTTCACAATCGCCTTGATGCCCTCCACAATCTCTTCATTTGTATTTGAGCCAAGGTTATTTGTGCCTATCATGACCACAGCAGCCTTCGGGCTGATGCCATCAATCTCGCCATTATCAAGTCTCCACAGAACATGCTGGGTGCGGTCGCCACCAATCCCCAGATTCACGGCTTTTTTAGAGTCGTATTCTTCGGCCCAGACAGCTTTTCCGGCACCTTCCCAACCCTGGGTAATGGAATCGCCGATAAAGAGCAGATCGACATCACCCTTCTTAATTCGTTCCACAAATTTTGCATGCCGATCCTGCCAGCCCTTGTCAGGCCGGGGGGCTGGCTCAG
>JBJTRR010000375.1:0-3864 GCA_046076185.1 bacterium
CTTGCCCCGGCTGAGATTGCCGGGTGTGACAGATGTTATCACAGGTTTTTCACGGCTGCCTGGCTGGGTGTTGTCTTCAATGGCACCCTTGCGTGCGAAACGCAGGCCGCGGTTGTTGGAAGGTTCGACAACACCGGCATAACCACCGAGAATGTAGGGGAATCGTCCGGGGGTGACATGGTAATGATAGCCCCTGGCGGTGTCGGAGTGGCCATTACAGACGTCAAGAGCCTTGTCGCCTTTGGCATCGCGGGCCATGGCGGCTTCTGATTCGTAAGGCCCATAGAGCGGAAAGCCGTCGTATGCGAAGCCCAGAAGCGGCGAATGCTGCCTTCCGTTGTCAACGAAGGGTGATTTGACACAGCTTGGATATTTGTGGTAGTGGTAAACGCCTGTTTGTTGCGGGTGGCCACAGCAAGCATCAAGCCAGACTTCGGAATAGCCTTCGACGGCGTTCATGCCCTCTTGCTCAAAGGGGTTGAAGAAGACGACGCCGTTTAAGGCCATGCCAATTGGCCCCATGGGCAGGCGAGTGATTTCATCCGCCTTTTTTGGCCTGAGCGGAAAGCGGAAATGAAAGTCTTGCACTTCAATGGAATTCGGGTTGCGGCTGTTTGGGAAGATAGCTGTAGCGTGGTTTGGGTAGCCCTGACTGTTAACAATCAAAAATTGCTCGTCGTGGCTGATACGCAGGTTGTCGATGCCGTCCTTGTTTGAATCTTTCATGTGATATGAGAAAAGGTCGAGATATCGCTCGCCATCTTTGAAGAGATAAAGCGGTTTTGGACCATCTTTGAGATACCAGTAGCCACCGATTGATTTCAATTCTTTCGGGTCGGTCTGCAAGGAACTCGCATTTTGCTGGAATCCCAGCACAGAGGCCATCGGCCCAAGGATGAATCCGGATGATATTACAGTTTGGAAATCTCGACGGTTCATGATTATTGCCGGGGTTGAAATGGATTTGAGAGGTTATCGGGATGATTGCATTAAGGGGCAGACAAATGGGCAGGATTTTTGATCTGCCACTCGACAAGTATCAGTTTCCCGTCTTCCGGCGGATGATAAAAGCCAGGCGGACCACCACCACCGGGGCCGCCTTTACGGCGGGCCCCCCGCCCTTTTTTGGCGAATTCAGGCGGTGGGCCGGGCGGGCCAAAAAGGCCGCCGAAGAAGCCTTTTCGTTGTGGGCCAAAAGCCTTGTTTTCAGGCTCGAAAGATTTTTGCCTGGGGTCTCGGTCGGTCTCTTTTGGCTCGTCATCAGGGCCGCCGGGCGGGCCTGGCCTGCCGCCGCGACCACCTTCAATTGTCACAATGGCTTTTTCAGTGAATGTATCGGTGGCCAGAAACTTATTTTGAATTGTGTTGAGCTGGTTAGATGAAGTGAATATATAGACCTTACGGCCATCAGCCTGCCATTCAGCGATTCCTTTGCGGAAAAGATCTGCGCGTTCTTCAGGAGAGATGCCATCGTTGGGCGGTCCGCCAAACATCTCTGGGCCTCCGGGTCCACCCGGTCCGCCGGGGCCCATGGGGCGATCGGGCCGGGGCCGGCGGTGAAAGCCTTCGACAGGTGCCAGTTTCCAGCCTCCGACAAAATCGAGATGCTGCAGAATGCCGCTGTCGCTGATGACCACGCTGCCGGGCGGCACCAGTTTTTGCAGTTCGGTGGTCATGAGGGCCAGGTCTGAATTGTCACGCTTGAGGTGAGCAAGTTCGACAAGCGAAAAAGGCAGGCCCCAAAGAAGATTCAGCAGGAAAAGGCCTCGCACGAGTCGGCTGGTGCGGTCGGGTGTGGCGGGCATTTCGTTGGCCAGCGAATAGCAGGCTGCGATGGCATAAATATAGAAAGTGGGCAGGAAAAACCGCATGTTTTTCGGGTTGGCATGGAAGTAATAGGCGAAATAGAGGAGCGAGATTGGCAATGTGAGCAGCACCAGCAGTGTGCCCCGGCGGCGTGCTTCCGGGTTTCTTGTGAGTTTAACCAGCCCGCGTATGCCGAAAATGAAAACGGCGAATGCCCCGATGCCAAAGAGCATGAGGAGATAAGGAATGGCATAGCGAACAAAATATGAGAGGGCGAAGCCGGTTTGCTCGCCCGAGACGCTATAGCCAGTTTTCCAGAAGGCGCCGAAGGCGATCTGATTACGCACGGCGAGGGCACCCATGGGCACGCAGGCGGCAAGAATGCCGGCGAGGAGTGTTTTATAGCCGTCGGAAGGTCGCCATGAGGCTAGCACAAAAACGGCAGCGGCGAGAATGAAAAGGACTTCAGCATAACGGATGGTGGGGATCATGCCGAGGCAGAATCCAGCGAGCATGGCCCAGCGTGGCGATTTGGTCACTTCCCATCGGGCCAGGCCATAGAGGCCCCAGAGCAGAAAAAAGCAGACGGCGGTGTGTGAATCAGCCCCCATGGCGTGGGCATTGGCATAGGGATTAAAAAACATGAGCGAGGCTGCGAGCAATCCCCAGGCGGGCCCTGCCCACTCGCGAACAACCAGAAAAAGGGCAAGCAGCGAGAGTGTGCCCATGGCGGGGATGACCCAGAGGCTGGCGTCGGGGCTGACAACCTTATAAAAGATGGCAAGCACAGCAGGGAGCCCGGGCGGATATTGGCCATAGTAATTGCCTTCGGCCACTTTCATCCAGTGGTCGCCAACATATTGCGAAGGGTTTTCTACGACGATGTCAGACCGGCCGTTTTCAGCGATGAGCCGGGCCTGCGCCAGGTAGCCATTGGCGTCGGGCGTAGAGATTGCCGGGGCGAAAAATAGGGATAAAAATGCAAAATGGGCGATTAAAAGAATCAGAATTGCTGGCCAGCCTTTACGGACCGTGACGAATTTGACGATGGGGCTTGTGAGTTTTTCCAGGTTCATTCAAGTCTCAGGGAAAACGGATTCTGAATGGTCGGGCGTATCCGGCATATTGATTGGAGTCATTTATACAGTATTATACTTGCTTATTGGGTAACAGATTGTAACGTGATTTCATTCAGAAAAATCAGTTTTCTCAGGAAATTTAAAATGACACCCGCCTATTACAGAAATCAGTTGGATTCTGATTGTTGTCCAGAGGCGGGCGAAGTGACGTTTTTTTATTTGCCGGGGTCGAATGGCAAAGCAGACTTGTGTACACAAAGCCGCAGTTTGCCATCTTTGCATCTACGAAATACAAATGTTTTGTCAACCATTACTTCATTGCCGTTGGTGTCTGTCAGATAAACATTACCCATGGTGATGGCTATGTCGCCATGGATTTGAATACCGTTATCGGCAGCGTTGTTATCGTATCGAACTTTGACCCACTGCTTCAGGGCGAAGCCCGAGTCTTCTGGGAATTTGTCATTGCCCCCAATAAAGTAAGCCATGGCACCTTCCCTGGTGGGACGAAATGTATTTTTACCTGATGCCAGAGTTGGCTTGAAAAAAACTTTGCCATCCTGATAATCGTAAAGGGCATCGATAACAGTAGCTGCCGTGGCCTTGTAGTCGCCACCTGACTTGTAAACCTGCCCAATTTTTACAAGCCCATCGCACCAGGCTTGCTGTGCGGCATTGACTTCGGCTTCGGTAATCGCCATCTTCGCTGGCAAATCGACCGCTTGGGCTATGCTAAAAGCCAGAAATAAGCTTGCCAATATAGCTAATGAGCGGAAAAGAGAAGAGGGTGTAGCATTCCAAGACATAATACTCTCTCCAGATGATGCAGATGTAGTGTCAGACAAATTAGCTTTAAAGCATAATCTGTTTTATCGGATGCAGGCAATCCTGATTTGGCCTGGGCCGTTAAATTCTCATTCTGCGCAAAAAAAGGCAGGCTCGTTGTGTTTCTGCGAGCCTGCCCCCTTTTTCAAGCTCC
>JBJTRR010000376.1:0-4907 GCA_046076185.1 bacterium
TTGTTGACCTGATTGGCTTTGCGCTGGTGGTGCCGCTTTTGCCGCTTTATGCCGAATTGGCCGGGCTTACAGCGTGGCAGATTGGTATCCTGCAATCGGCCTATCCGTTTTGCCAGCTTTTCGCGGCACCGATACTGGGGCGGCTGAGCGACAAGTTTGGCCGCAAGCCGGTGCTGGTGGCCAGCCAGATGGGCACAACCATTTCGTTTGTCATTCTGGCTCTGGCTCAGCGGTTTGAGCTGATGCTGCTGGCCCGCATGCTTGACGGAGCCTCAGGCGGGAACATTCTTGTGGCCCAGGCCTATATTGCCGATGTGACTTCGCCGCAGGAAAGGTCGAAATCTCTTGGCCTTATGGGAATGGTTTTCGGGCTTGGCTTCATTATTGGTCCGGCCCTGGGCGGTATTCTGGCAGGCATCACCCCTGCCAATTCCAGTGTCAGGCTGCCGTTTGCGGCAGCCGCACTTTTTTCAATGTGTGCATGGATGATTGTGCTTCGAAAGCTGCCTGAAAGCCGCAAGCCGGGCGAACATGGCGGCGAGGCAAGGGTTGTGGGCCGGGCCGGGCTAAGGGCCGTTCTGGGTGACAGGCGGATCAGCCTGATGGTGCTGGCTGCCGCGTTTCTGACACTGGGCTGGTCGAATTTTGAAGGTGGAATCAGCCTGTTCTTAAAGCACAGGATGAAGTTTACGACGAGTCAGGCCTCGCTGTTTTTCGCATTTTCGGGAATCGTGGGCGCATTTGCCCAGGGCTTTCTGATTCGTAAAATGATCACAAAATATGGTGAACGCAAGATGATTGCGTGGGGCATGGGCACTCTTGCGATTGGTTTTCTTGGCCTGACACAGGTTTATTCGATTTGGGCCCTGTTTCCGGCTCTGATCATGGCGGGCCTGGGCCAGGGCATGGCCACGCCCAGTCTTTCAGGGCTGATCTCGCGTTCTGCCAGCCCTTCCATTCAGGGCGCAATTTTTGGCACGCTGAATTCGGCCCAGACTGGCTCGCGAATGATCAATTACACACTGGCGAACCTGCTGCGCGAGCGATATGGCGATTCGGCACCGTTTTTCAGTGGTGCCATCATGCTGGCCGTGGGCCTGCTGGTGGTTCGTGCTGGCATCCGTCGGCTTGATGAAAACTTCTCAAAACCAAGTGAATAGATAATTTCATGAAAAACCCAAAGAACAAGAAAACTTGGATTGAGAAACGGGATCAGCTAAAAAAGCATGAAATAGTTACCCTCGAAAAATCAATGCTGGGCATGGCCCCTGGCACAAGACTATTAATCCCGACCCCACTGATGATCGACAGTTATGTTAGAGACACCCTACCTGGGCAATTTTTGACTTTAGCTGAGCTTCGCCGAACCATGGCGAATGACCATGGTGCTGAAAATGCTTGCCCACTAGTGACTGGCATTCAGTTAAGAATTGTGGCTGAGGCCGCACTTGACGAAATCAGGTCGGGAACCGAACTATCGAAAGTTGCTCCATTCTGGCGAGTAATTCATCCAGGTTCACCTTTAGCGAAGAAGTTGGGAGACGGCATGAATATTCTGGTAAAAATTCAAAATGAGGAGAAGGTGTTACCCCGCAAGATTTAGTTGTTAAGGCAAGCAGGTTCATCTTCTCAAATTTTCTAAGACTGTTAGTATTCAGCTATTAACCGATGTGTCGGTGTGGCATGGCCACGATTCGATCTGACTTGAGTAATGATCCGGCAGGGAGGCTTGAGGTCATGGTGCCCGCTGTTTTCTATCGCGGCTTTTTGGCCAGTTCACGGCTGCCCTTCATCACTTTCTGCCTGAGCCTGTGGCTGTGCAGCCTGCTAGCCAGTGCGCAGGATAAACCTGCCGCACCGGCCGGAAAAACCGACATTCTGCAAACCGATTCAGTGCTGCACGATGGTTTTGAAGGCGATAAACCCGTGTGGCTGCGAGAGGAAGTGGATGCACCGGTTGACTGGCTGGCGCACGACCGGTCAGAAGAAGCAGCCCGTGAAGGCACTCGCAGCGAACGCTTTGTTTTTCGGGCCGGGCCGGGCAGCGGCATTTATGCCAGCTATGGCGTGCCAAAAATCAAAGTGACTGACGATCTGGCGATCAACCTGCATGTGAAGTCAGACCACCCCGGAATGACACTTCTGGCCCGTATCATCTTTCCGGCCGATAAAGACCCTGACACCGGCAAGCCTTCATTCGTTGTAGTTTCAGGCACGGCCTATCAGACGACCGGCACATGGCAAAGGCTGTCGCTGGCTGATGTTCCCGCCGAGATGGAACGCCAGGCCCGACTTCTGCGCATTCGCACCCAGAGGAAAGTCTCAACCGAAGGTGCCTATCTTGAGCGAGTCATTCTGAACCTTTACGGCGGCCCGGGCGACACCACCGTATTCATTGACGACTTGCGCATTGCACCTGTCGAGCCAAAACTGCTGGAATACACCCGTGAAAACAATGAGGTGGCTGCGGAAGATGCAGCCATGCGGGCCCAGGGCGAGCCCCGGCTTGACGCCCGCCGCGTGGTGCTTGATGACGGCCAGCTTAAACGAGATGGCCTGGGCTGGATCTTCAGCGTGATCGACGCCCCGGGCGCACGTTCCGACCAACTCATCCGTGTCGGGTTTGACGTGCTTTCTGTCAGCCCTTCAGCCCCGCCTGAATTTCTCGTTGAGGCAAGCCAGATGGGCTATATGCTATCGCCCCGCATCAGCCAGGGGCGGCTGGTGCCTGACGACGACCCGGAAAATGCCATTGAGCGGGCTCGCAAATTCAGGCTGCCTGAAGCCGTTGCCTTCTGGGACGTTGGCCGCAATCTGGGCCTGATGCCCGATGAAGTTTCAAACGATACCCAGCTTGGGCGAAACCGCAATCTGGTGGGCCTGATTCGTGAAACTGCACAAGAGGCCATTACCGCCGGCAAGCCGTTTTCCGACATTATTTCCGGCTCGGTGGCCGGGCGATATTCAGGCTATAGCATGCCCCAGCAAAACCTGCTGATGATGGCGATTGACCCGACGGGCTGGTCGCCCGGCAAGCCACTGGCCGAAATTTCTGCCTATTTCAACCAGCGGCGCAACCTGGCCGTGCTCAATGGCGTGAAAATTCTTTACTGGGGCTGGGTCTCGGCCCGGTCAGAACCGGCCGTCGTTCGCCAGCTTTGGGGTAACGACCTGCCGCCCGCATGGGGATACCCGCGACGTCTGCCGGAACAGATCAGGCTTGATGCCTTCACCCTGTTTTCAGCCGGATATAAAGGCTGGGGCGTGAAGGGCGATGCCGACCTGACCCGCGATGCCGGCCGATCAGCCCTTCTGGAAATGGCTTTTCTGAATGAAGAATTTGACTTGATTGAATCGTTTCTGAGCACGCCCAACGGCGAGCCGGTGCCCATTGAAACGCACCCGCCCGACCCACCCTTCATTCCGGCCAAGAACGGCATCAGTGATATCAGTACGAAGATCGTGACCAATCCCGAGCGAAAGGCAAACAGCTCGATCAAAGGCACTTCGTTTGAGCTGCCTCAGTACAAAGGCAGGCTTCTGCTGATTGCCGACTATCACCCCACTGCCCAGTGGCAGCCGCCCCAGATGGCCATGAACAACCTGACAGTGCGCGTGCCCGGCGCGGCTGAAAATTCAACGGCCTGGCTGGTTACGCCGGGCGAGGTGCGGGTGCTTGAGCGCAAGCGTGCCCCCGGCGGCATTCAGATTGTGATTCCGGAATTCGACACTTCGGCCATTATCATGCTGAGCAGCGACGACGCCATGGGCCAGTGGCTTGCCACTTCAATTGCCCGCAACCGGGCCATGGCCAGCACCATGGCGATGGAGCAGGCGGAAAGGCAGTATAACTGGGTTGTTGAGACGCACAATCGCCTGACCAACGCCGGCGAAGTTGCCGCTGATGCCGAACTGTGGCTTTCACAGTCGCAGGAACGCCTGCTTTCGGCCCGCGATGCCCAGGCCCGCGAAGATTTTGGCCAGGCCTGGAACGAGGCTCGCCGGGCCCTTCGGCCTTTGCGCATTTTGATGCACGAGCACTGGTCGAAGGCCGTGAAGAATTTTGAAGAAGCCGCCCGGCTGAACCTGGCGGGGCCAACCGGCCAGCAGGGCCCCCAGCCACTGCCAATTCTTTTCACGCCGACAGCCAATCCCGGCCTGATGGCCTTTAACACGCTGCCCCAAGCCAATATCTGGACATCGTGGATCCGCGACGGCCAGTTCACGGGCGATGGCGTGGCCGCTGGCTCGTTTGACGATTCTGAAGCCATGAAAAATGCGTCGTGGGTGAACCTGAGCCGCCAGAGCCAGGGGCGAATCGGCTCGGTTATGGCTGCAGGCAATGGCGATGGCCCCGGCAAGGTTCTGCGGCTGAATGTGAGCCGCAGCGATTCGCCGAATATTAACGACGACAGTGTATTTGTTGATCACCCCGTGGCGGCCGTGCGCACGCACCCGATCAAGGTGAACCCGCGTGAAATGCTGCGCATTCGTGTGAAGGTGCGCATGCCGCGGCCACAGCAGCCGGGGGCCGGCGGGCTGGTGGTTGAAGATTCGCTGGGCGGCCCTGCCCTGGCCTTCCGCCACACCGATGCCATTCCTGAATGGTCGGAAGTGGTGCTTTATCGCCGCGTAGCCGACGAACGACAGGTGACAGTGACGCTTGGCCTGGCCGGCGATGGCGATGTGTTTTTTGACGACCTGCGGGTGGAACGGCTGACGGAAAATGCGCCGCTGGACCCGGCCCGCATTGCCGCCCGCGACCGCGAATCGGCCGAACCCGGCCCCCGCCCCGCAGCCGAACCGGCGGAACCGGCTGGAAATGTGAAACCGTGAATCAATAAAGGGTGAGAAACAATCTGGTAAATTGAACCAATGATAAAAAAGGGCTTTTACCTGAAAAAGCC
>JBJTRR010000377.1:0-1393 GCA_046076185.1 bacterium
TCAGGTTCTTCACGGCAATGGCCACCTTGCCCTTATGGGCTGAGGCGAGCTTTTCAAGCTCGGGCACATAGGCTGGGGCTGCGTAGGCTGGGGCTGCTTCGGCTGAAATCAGCCGGTTGCCGTTAAAAACCATGGAAGCGACTGACAATTTCAGGCCTGTGGCCAGGCAGAAGCGGCGGCTTGGCATGTTGAAAAATCCTGTAGAATGAATTGCGGATAATCCGGCGCGGATTTGAATCTCTACGATATATTAACCAATATGCCTGACCACGATCAGAACCAACCCGACAATATTTTGGAAGATGAAACCGACGAAGGCGGATTATTTTCCGACTGGCCTTCGCTTTTGATGATTCTGGCGGCGATTGCCATCTCGGCCTGGTGCTTCTGGCCTGTGGGAACAAGCGAAAGAGCCCCGGAAAAAACGATAGCGACCGGGCAGGCTGCCCCCGGGCTCTGGACAGTTGATGTCGTCACGGGCACGCCGGTGCTGGGGCTGGTGCAGCGCGGCTGGTTCACCTGGCTGGTGCTGGCTCCGGCCGAAGCCAAAAATGCCGATGAACTGGCCCGAGAGCTTCAGCAACTGGAAAAAACCTGGAAGGGCCTTGCCGACCTTGATGGCTGGCGGCGCGTGGTGGTGGTTTCTGACAAAATTCAGGGCCGGCAACTGCGGGAAAACCCGCCGGGGCCGAAGCTGATACCTTTTGACACAAGTCAGGCCACAGCCCGCACCTGGGCGGCGTGGGGCTCGGCCGAAAAGGTGCGGCATGTGCTGATCGAGCCAACAGGCAAGATCATTCTGATTGAACCTTCCGAAGGGCTGAACCCCGGCACACTTGAGAAAATCAGCAACGACCTGAAACGCCGCCTGCGCGCCTTCGAAGGTGAATTTGATGACATGCCAAGGTTTTCGCAAGATAAACAGAGAATCAGTTTAGACTTAGATTCGCGACTACGGGCATGACGTGTCAAGATCATAGATGATCATATCGGCAGATTGACGTGGGCCGATGGAATGTCAATTGTAAGTGAACTGAAGTTGATGACGGTTGCCGATGAGGCGAGGCTTCTTGAGGCTGTGTGGCAAAGCCTTTGCAGCAATCCCGGAGAGGTTGAGTCACCTGTCTGGCATGATGACGTTTTGAAAACCAGACATGAGCGGCTTGGGCACGGCCAGACAACAATTTCGCCGTGGTTAGAAGCTAATGCACGACTTTTGAAAATTGGCGGATGAAAATCGAAATAACTTTAGACGCCGAAGCGGATTTGGCCAGAACAAATCGCATCTTTCTTTATATAAGAAACTTAGCATAAGCCAAAGTAAAACACATGGAAAAGCTATTGTTGCGATGACTTTAGGAATAGTCTTTAAATTAACTCCCGTTATTAGGCT
>JBJTRR010000378.1:0-1018 GCA_046076185.1 bacterium
CTGGCCGGCAAAGTGGTCATTGAGTTGGGTTGAGGAGAGGAAATCAAAAGTAATTCCGATGAGTCTTTTGCATTATCACTTTATGGTTATTATCATTACAATTGTAGTTGAATGGATTTGGGTTTAACAATCTCAAAAAAACTGTCACGTTTCTTACTTTTTTCCGTCTTATAATTGTTAGAAGTCATGACCAGCAAGACATTGATTCTTGCCAGAGACGAGGAGAGTTCCGCAATGGTTCGCGATTCAGGCCGGTTCCTGTTCCTGGTTTCCAAATCACGGTTGCTTCCGGTCACGGCGTTCGTCGCTGCTGTTCTGGGTGCTGCGACATCAGCAAGGGCACAGGCGGTTCCTGAATTGATTCCAGGGCGATATATTGTGACACTTCACGAGCAGGGCGGGAACGATAACGGGCCTGGCGACCTGAGAAATGTTGACGCTGTTTCAAACCGAAACGGGGTCAGTGTCATTCACAAGTATGGTTATGCTCGCAAGGGCTTTGCGGCTGATCTCACGCCGGCTGCCCTGCAGGATCTGAGAAACGATGCCCGAGTGGCAAACATTGAGCAGGATCAGGTGGTTCGGCTTCGTGGCAAGCCCGGATCGGGTGGTTCGACTCCTACCCAGCCAGCGCAAACCATTCCCTGGGGTATTCAGCGCATTGCCGCGACCAGCAGTTCAACCGCTTCAGGCAACGGTGCGGGCAGTGTTGATGTGGACGTTGCCATAATCGACACCGGCATTGACACCACCCACCCTGACCTGAATGTGGTCGGCGGCAGGAATTTCACCAGTCGCACGGCCACAAATTATGCCGATGGCAATGGCCATGGAACCCATGTGGCCGGCACGGTTGCGGCAAAAGACAATTCAATTGGAGTGGTTGGTGTGGCACCGGGGGCTCGGCTTTGGGCGGTTCGCGTGCTTGACAGCACAGGGTCGGGCACGATGTCGGGCGTGATTGCCGGGGTTGACTGGGTCACAGCCAACGCCAGCACCATTGAAGTCGCCAATATGA
>JBJTRR010000379.1:0-1631 GCA_046076185.1 bacterium
CGATTACGCTGACTGGTACGAGCCGAAGTTCGGCTAGTTTTAGTTCGGGGAGCAATGACAACGGGATCTGGCTGGAAAGCTCAGGGGCAACCACACCAAATATTTCTGCCGGTAATTCCGGTACTGTTACACTGACCGCTCTTGCAACAGGCGCACCTACTCTTCGTATTGAAGGGAAATTGGCATCGAGCGGTGGATTGATCACGCTGAATTCCAATACACTTTTAATCAATTCAGGCACGGTGAATGCGACTTTGTCCGGCAATGTGTTGATTCAGACGCTGGGTGCGGGCGTGAATCTTGGCAATGGCACGGATACGACATCGAACCTTGGGCTGTCGCAGGCCGAGCTGAACAACATCACCGCCGGCACGCTGGTGATTAACAGCAACACCGGTTCGATCGTGAACACGGCGTCGATCAGCCGTGCCAATGCCACTCTGGGAACGAACCTGACACTGATTTCAGGTAATTCGATTACGCAGAGCGGCGGTAATATGACAATCGCCGGCACAGCGAATTTTGTGTCGCTGGGCTCAGGCAACAACGGCAATATCACGCTTGGGAATATTACGAATGGCTTCCTGGGAACGGTGACGGCCAATGGCACCAACCTGACCATCTGGGATGCGGTACCAACCAAGGCCGCCGGTAATATCACGCTTGGCGACATTCGGGCCACGGGCTTCCTTGATGTGAAGACCCCGAATGGCACGATCACCCAGGGTTTGGGCACGGTAATAGTGGGCGGAACAACGTCGCTGCTGGCCACTGGCAATGTGACAATGAACATGGCCGGCAACAACTTTGCAGGCGTGATCACGGCCAATGGCACGAATATTACGATTGTCAACGTGAACGCCACGGCACTGGGAACGGTGACTGCTTCCGGCGACCTGACTGTGCGATCAACCGGTGGAGCCGTCACGCAGTCGGGTGGCTATCTTTCCTCGACCGGCACAGCGAATTTTGTCACAACAAGCCCGGGACCGAACGGTAATATCACCCTTGGTAACACCAGCAACGATTTCAACATTCTCACCGCCTGCGGCACGAATCTGACACTTGCCGAGCTGAACAATGTCACGCTGAACAATCTGGCCATCAGCGGAACGGTAAATATCACGGCAGCCAATGCAGCAACCATCTCAGGCAGCTTCAGCCCGGCAAATACGGTTGTCAGCGGCGGCACTGTGTTAGCAAACGGGCTTTTGACAACGAACCTGACAGTGGCCGGTGGTGCGGCCAATATTCAAACCGGCGGCAACGTAACGGGTGCGGCGGTGCTCAGCAGTGGCAACCTGACTTCCAACGGTGCCTTTGGCAGCCTGACGTTAAACGGCGGCACGCTTTACACCACAAGCACGGGGACCGTGGTGCGTGGTGCCCTGGCCTTTAATAATGGTTCGGTGTGGAATGCATCCGGGGCGAACAAGAACGACTTCAGCCGGATTAACGCTAACGGGGCGGTGACGATTCAGTCGGCGGCGAACCTGACGCTGACGGCCCCCGGCTCGGCCAATCTTCTCTACTCCGAAGGCCTGACGCTGATCAACAACACCGGTGGCAGCAATATCTCGCAGACCACCGGCTTTGCGAACCTGCCGCAGAACACGATCTTCACCAGCAAC
>JBJTRR010000380.1:0-4295 GCA_046076185.1 bacterium
AGCCTGGCCACGGCAAAGGCTACGGCAAGCGATGCCGAGACCGAACGGATGTCGCAGTGGGTGACGAGACTTGATTCAACCACTGCGTGATAGAGATGGTCGGAATCAGTGCGATAGGCAACGGCCAGCGGCACAACGCGAACCGCCGCGCCCAGGCCAGCCGAGGGCTGACTGACTTCCGAATGCGAGCTGCCCGATTTGAGCATCTCAAGCGTTTTCTTGAAATTCCGGCTGATGTTGCGATGCACGCCATTGGGGAAGGCGTTCGATAATGAATCGACATTCGTCCGATACATCTTTTTCCAGATTTCGGCGAGGTGAACGGCCCGCATTTCGCCGCATTCGACAAGCGTTTCAGCCACGGCAAGGGCCTGCTGGGTGTTGTCGGTGTAAAGGCCCGGCAATCGCCAGCGTTCTTTTTTACGGCGCCAGGCACGGTAGCCATCAACATAGTGCCTGACGACACCGTAATGGTTTCTGATCTGCTGCGGGCCAAGCCCTTCTAGAGGAGCCCCAAGGGCGTCTCCCACTGCCATGCCAAGCATCGCTCCGCGTGCCTGGTTCATTGCATTGTTTTGGCTCATCAGCGGCTTACTCCTGGGGCAGATTCAGTCAGCAGAGCGGGTCCAACCGTCTCTTTTTTGCACCACGCATGCCATTACCATAACGAAGCCGATCAGAACTGACCATACCCTTTCTTCCTACTTTTTTTGCTTTTTTTAAAAGGTTTTAAATGGGTTAAGATAGGTAAAATGGGCTGTAAGATTGGTTCGTTTCGCCAAAAAATTGCATGCATGCAGTATGAAGAATTCTAATAATGCCTGTCAGGCGGTATTGGTTAGCCTGAATTACGCCAAATTATGCTGATTTATTGGGTTGTGTCAGATATGCCAGTCAACCTGTTGATCGACGACGGGCGAGCCATCGCGGTAGCGGAGTTTGGGGTTTTCGATGGTGACGGTGGTGTAAGGGGCGACGCTGCGGGTGATCCAGGCTGAGGAGCCGATGACGGCGTGGTGGCCGATTCGAGTGTTGCCGCCGAGGATGGTGGCATTGGCGTAAATGACGACATGATTTTCAAGAGTCGGGTGGCGTTTGGTGCCGCGCACGATATCGCCGGTTGATTCATCGCGTGGGAAGCTGAGGGCGCCCAGGGTCACGCCCTGATAAATTTTGACATCTTCGCCAATTTCGGTGGTTTCGCCAATGACAACGCCGGTGCCGTGGTCGATGAAGAATCGCTTGCCGATGGTCGCGCCGGGGTGAATGTCGATTCCGGTTTTGGAATGCGCATATTCTGTCATCATGCGGGGGATGAGCGGCACGCCCAGCAGGTGCATTTCATGGGCGAAGCGAAAGAGAGTCATGGCGGCGATGCCGGGATAGCAGAAAACAATTTCGCTGTAGTTGCGGGCGGCCGGGTCGCCTTCGAAGGCGGCTTTTACGTCTGTCGCAAGAATGGCACGCACGTGGGGGATTTTTTCGAGAAAGGCCATGGAAAGATTGGCGGCCTGGCGTGCGGCGGCATCTTCCGAGCAGTCGTTCGAATTGCGAATGGCGCGAAGGATCTGGGTTTTCAGGCGAATGTCGAGGTCGTCAACCAGATGCCCGACATGATAAAGAGCGTTATCAGAATTGAGTTTCTGGTGGCGGCCATAGCCTGGGTAGGCAAGTTCGTAAAGATCTTTGATGATTTCAACGACGTCGCGATAGCTTGGCAGTGGGCACTGGCCTAGGTGATGGATACCTGCAAAACCGGTGTCTTCATAGGTGTCAAGTATTGATCTGATCAGGGCTTTGTGGCGTTGGCTCATGATCTTTTTCTGTCTCTGATTTCTGCTGGCCGGCCCGGCCCAAATTGACCGGCATGCTTGACTCGGCGGCCCGTTGGCCTTATTTTGCCCTATATCCGTCGTGGTGTGCAACCACCGACACCGGCAACATATCATATCATCTGGCAGCCAATGGTCATGTCAAACCCCACCGCTCCGCTTCGCATTCTGATGATTGGTGCCCACCCTGACGACGCCGAATATGCCGCCGGCGGCCTGGCTGCGCTTTATTGCCAGCTTGGCCATGTGGTGCGAATGGTCAGCGTGACCAACGGCGAATCAGGCCACCAGAAGGCGTTCGGGCCGAAGCTGGTTGAGCGTCGTCGGCTTGAAGCTGCCATCGCTGCCGCCATTATCGGGGCCGAGCATGAGGTGGGCGACGAGCCCGATGGCCACTTGTGGAACACGCCCGACCTGCGGCACCGGCTGATTCGAATGATTCGCAACTTCAGGCCCGACCTGGTGCTGACACATCGGCCGCAGGATTATCACCCTGACCACCGGGCCACAGGCCAGGCGGTGATCGACGCGGCCTATCTTTTAACAGTGCCTGCCATTTGCCCTGAAACCGAGCATTTGACAAAAATGCCAGTGTTTGGTTCGCTCTATGACAAATTCACCCGTCCCTGCCCTTTTGAGCCAACGGTGGTGGTTGATATTGCAGGCGTGTGGGAGAAAAAAATAGCCATGCTGGCCGCCCACGACAGCCAGTTTTTTGAGTGGCTGCCTTATAACATGAACATGCCGCCGCTGCCGTTTAATAAAAATGCACGACACGAATTTCTTGAGAAGTGGATGAGGCAGCACCATGCCGCGATTCGCCCTTCAATGGAAGCGGGAATCAGGAAGATTTACGGCCGCGACATGGCTGACAAAGTTCAGCTGGCTGAGGCGGTTGAGATCAGCCAGTATGGCACCGAGCCTGACAGGGCCGGGCTGCGAAGGCTTTTTCCGATGATTCCGGCCGAACCCTACTGAGCCGGCGCGAAATTTGCTATCATGCAAGGACAAACCCCCGAGCCTGAACCGATTTTGAACCGGAGCCGCCCGTGAACCCCGCCGTGAAGCTGCTGGCCGATCTTGTTTCCATTCCCAGCGTGAACCCGATGGGGCAGCCTGTGCGGCCCGAGATTCATCTTGAGCATCGCGTGACCGACTTTCTGGAAAGGCAGCTCAAGTCGCTGGGGGTGAAATACCGGCAAATTGAGGTGAGCCCCGGCCGCGATAACCTGCTGGCATGGTATGAGGCGCCGAGATCGCAGACCACGCTGCTGCTTGATGCCCATCAGGACACGGTGCCTGTGGAAACGATGATCATTCCGCCGTTTGAGCCGCGGGTGGATGGCGGACGGATGTATGGCCGGGGCTCGTGCGACGTGAAAAGCGGCGTGGCCAGCATGTTCACGGCTTTTGCGAGGCTGGTGAAAGAGCGGCCTGAAAATTCATGCAATGTGATTATGGCTTTTACGGTTGACGAAGAATATACGCACACCGGTTCAAGTGCCCTGGCCGCGATGAACCACGGGGCATCGCTGGCCGTGGTGGCCGAACCGACCCAAATGCAGCTGATTGTGAGCCACAAGGGGGCCGTGCGGTGGAAGATTCAGGCCCACGGCCGGGCGTGCCACAGCTCGACCCCGCACCTGGGCGACAATGCGATTTATCGCATGGGGCGGGTGCTGGGTGCGCTTGCCGAACATGCCTGCCAGCTTGCCGGCGGCACGCCTGACCCGCTGCTGGGGCCGCCCAGCCTTTCAGTGGGCCGAATTACGGGCGGGCAGTCGGTGAATGTGGTGGCCGACGATTGTTCGATTGAAATTGACAGGCGTCTGATTCCTGGCGAGGATGTGAGTGGCGTGATTGAACAGGCCCGCGAATTTTTGAGGGGCAAAATTTCTCCGAACGACTTCAGTAAGATTTCGTTTGGCGAGCCCTGGGTGCGCATGCCGGCCCTGCGCAGCGACACGGCACAGGCTTTTCTGCCCCGGTTGCAATCGCTTCTGGCGGGGCCTTCGGGTGAAATTCCGCAGGTTGCGGGTGTGCCCTATGGCACGGATGCGGGCCCGCTGGCCCAGATGGGGCTGCCGTGCGTGGTGTTTGGGCCCGGCAATATTGCCCAGGCTCATACAGAAGACGAATGGATTGAGGTGGATCAGGTGATTGACGCCACCGACCGCCATTTCAACCTGCTTTCCCGCTGGGAACAGGGTTGACCGGTTTTTTGCTGGGTTGGGGCAGAGATCGGGGTAGGCCGATTTTGATGATGCCAATATTGGGTTTTTCAGGCCAAAGGCCTGAACCATGTTAGCCCAGGGCATCGCACTGGGGAACATGAAATTCAATAATTTTTCGATGAAAAAGCCCTGAAAGGGCGGTCTATACCTCCCTCTAACGAGCCGAAAACGCCCGTGACGGCCAATGGCCCCGGTTTGCAATAATACAAAAACGTCTGGCATGGCCGAC
>JBJTRR010000381.1:0-1879 GCA_046076185.1 bacterium
AATTCAGAAATATTCTGTGGAAATCTGGGTCAGTTTTTTTGACTGGGGCACTCATCCGCACGATCAGGCACGAATGCTTCTGGAAAGCGGTTTTACAACTCTGGGCCTGAACTGCATGAATGATAAACGAAAAATATTGCATATCCTCAAACAACTAACAGATATTAATGCAATCAGTTTGTTTCTGAAGCCATCACGCATGCATTTTCCGTCGGTTCTGGCAATGGCAAACCAGTTTTCAGCAAAGGGTCTGAACGCGATCGGCGGATGCTGCGGTACCGACGAACACTGGATTCGTATGCTGGCCTCAAGGTTAATAACATCAGGTTTCAGTAAAGGTGGTCTGTCTTAAAGAAAAATAATATTAAAATTTCATTATATAATCATATAATCAATTACATTTCACTTAAAATCATTTCAAATTGAAATGAATAGATCCATAGCATTTAAGTATTCAGGCTTGAGCCAGAACAAGTTTTAATTGATCAAACGAAAAGACAGAAAAGCGAACCTTCCGTGAATACCAGCCTGAAGTACCAAACAGGGCCGTTGAAATCTCCTTTTACGGAAAAGGGGGCAGGCACGGTCACAGCGAATCAGCGAGCCTGACCCGTTTTTCAAGGTCCTCAGTAACTCGTCGTATTGCTCAACGAACAAGAATGAAAAAGCCCTGAAGAATACAAAAAACTCATCTGGCCGAATTTTCGATTTTGGTGTAAGTTGCCGGCAAAATCAGTGGGCTGGCGTTGGCGGCATGATGTCTGCCAAAATGCCGCAAGCGGTTGTGGTAAAACAGTTTGCAGGGACGCGAGAGAGTCATGAAACGATCAACCGTTTGGCCGATGTTGGTTTTGGCGATGTTGGTTCTGGCAATCAGGCCGGCGGTGCTTCAGGCACAGGGCCAGGCGAACCAGCAGCCCCGTCGTGACGATGGCGTGGTGCGAACTTCAATGCGATGGCAGTTGCCGGATGACCGGCGTGGAGTGCGCACCGCCCCCATATTGCTACTGAGCCGCGAGGACGTAGCCAGCGACCTGGGCCTGAATGCCGACCAGAAGGTTCGCACCTGGGAAATGATCAACCAGCTTGGCCCCAAGGCGGCCCAGCTTAAGGGCCGCAACGACACCGATTCGCAAAAGTTGCGGCGAGAGGTTGACCAGATGCAGCTTGAGTGGCTGAGAAAAGAGCTAAAGCCCGAACAGCTTGCCCGCCTGACCCAGATTGACTTGCAGTGGGAAGGGCCTTCGGCGATTGTCTCGCGCCCACAGGTGACGGAAGCCATGCATCTGACACCCCATCAGAAGACAAAGATCACAGAGCTGGTGCAGCAATCGCGAACTGGCCGTGGCCAGAAAAGCCCTGATGAATTGACAACCGAACTGACTCGCAGTGTCTTCAGCCAGCTTGACGAAACCCAGCAGCAGGCTTGGCGGGCGCTGATTGGCCCTGAGCTTGGCCAGCCCCAGCGCACGGCAAGTGCCCGCTGAGTCTGACAGAAATACGATTTAAATCAGATATCCGTAAGACAATCGGCCTATGGCATGAGAAATCGTGCCATTTTTCTTTAATACAATCTTTACGATTTCATTTGAGCCGGAATGACACCGAGATGGGCCAGCGAGAGTAGAATTAATTCAACGCCGGCAGCAAGCTGAACGACAATCAGCCCGGCACCAACCATTTTCAGAACCGGCACGAATCCGGGTATTTTCATAATAATATCGTTAAAATACATGACCAGAAAATTCATTAGCATAACAATGCCGAGAGCGATCCAGAGGGCCTGATACATGCCTTCAACCTGGCGTGAGGCGATGGAATAGTGAATCAGCACGGCCATGGCGGCTGGCGTAAGCAGGACGGGCGTGGCCAGCGGGCT
>JBJTRR010000382.1:0-4955 GCA_046076185.1 bacterium
TGCTTCGCATGGCCATCCGCGATCATCTGAGTGAATCGGCCATACTTGAAGCCGTGGCCAAAAAATCGTGGTCGGCCGACCAGCAGGCCACCTTGGCCGACTGTGCCATGGGTGCCACCACTGCCCACGCGGCCGGCTTTGTGGCCGGTTACATGACTGCCAGCGGCAATTCACCCCGGCGCGATGAAATGGCCGGTTTTGTCGCCCGATATGGCAACGATAAAGACATGGCAGCCCTGATTGGCTGGGGTGAAAAATCGCTGAACGCCAGCGACCAAATCGCTCTGGCCCGCTCTCTGGCGCAGGGCAGGCAGGCAGGCGGCAAGCCGCCACTGGCCGAGCAGAAGGCATGGACATCGACACTTGTGCGTAACCTGATCGGCCAGAACACGCCCCAAGCCGGGGGCCAGTTATCGGCTGCTGCCGAACTGGCCGCGATGATGGGCCTGAACGACCTGGCCGAGCCCATTATTGTAGTCGGCCGCGATGCCGGCCGGGCCGATGCCGTGCGTGTGGTGGCCCTGGAATCAGCCACAAAACTCGACCGAACCAAGGCCACGGCCGCACTCATCGAATTGATGGCCGATGCAGCCCAGAAGGCGACCATGCGCGACCAGGCGGCGACGATTCTGGGCCGGTTGGGCCAGGCTGAAAGCGACAAACTGCTCGTCAACCAGATTGCCACAGCCCCTGCCCGGCTTCAGCAAGCAATTGCCGTGGCCCTGGTGCAGCGGCCAGCCGGTGCAGAAACCCTGCTGGCAGCGGTTGAGGCCGGCAAGGCATCAGCCCGACTCCTGAAGATTCGCCCGGTTGAAAACAAGCTCAAGCAAACAAACCTGCGTGACCGCGACCGCCGCATGTCAGCCGCCCTGAAGGGCATTCCTGATGTGGACGAACGCATCATGACAGCCATTGCCGAACGCAAGTCGTTTATCAATTCCCATCGGGGCGATGCCACGGCAGGCCAGGCGATTTTCACAAAGAACTGTGCCACCTGCCACCAGATTGGCACGCAGGGTGCCCGCATCGGCCCCCAGCTTGACGGCGTCGGCGTTCGCGGTGTCGATCGCCTGCTGGAAGACATTCTCGACCCCAACCGCAACGTAGATCAGGCGTTTCGCTCAACCACGGTCGCAACCAAAGAGGGCCAGGTGCTAACCGGCCTGCTTCTGCGCGACGAAGGTGCCGTGCTGGTGCTGGCCGACAGCCAGGGCCGCGACGTGCGGGTGCCGAAGGGCGAAGTGGCTGAACAGACCGTCAACCCCCTTTCACCCATGCCGGCCAACTGGGCCGACGCCATGACTCCTGAAGAACTGTCCAATCTGCTTTCTTTCCTGCTGGAACAGAAGAAGGTCAAGGCCATTCTGCCTGACTTGAAATAAGCCCTTGATCCATCTCATTGAAAATCGAACGCCCGGCCTGGCCCGGGCGTTTTTTTGTTGAGAGAGACGGGCTTCAGGTGAAATTCGCCGTAGCGATACATACACATTAGTGTTGAAATGACTAAACGAAAAACCAGCAGAATATGGTATGCAACCTGACAAAAAAATCCCGGGCATTTCACCCGGGATGAATCGAGAGATCGGCAATCGTCAGCACGATCACTTCATATCAATACGCATCGGCCGAGATTACTTCGCCACCGGCGCGGGTGCCAAGGCCCCAGTATGTCTGCTGATTGACGGAATCTTTCAGGAACTTGACCGAGCCATCGCCAAAGCAGAAGTTGGCACCACCGGGGTGGAAGCTGTCGGTGTTTGAATAAACACCCAGCGCACCCGAAGCCACGTTAGAACAGTGTGTCCACATATCCTGGCTGTGGTTCGGCACGGCAATTGTGTTAAACAGGGTGAACGCCACGGCGCCGTGGGCCCAGTTCTGGCCCCGCTGCGCGTCGATGCTGCCACCAGTTCCCGACTGCCAGGCAGCCGTGCAGGCCCGAAGGCCTTGTAGCGTAGCCGCCGGGTTTGACGACGCATCCGTCAGCAAGGCAGCAGCCGGTATGGCCGTCACCCGGTTCATGCCGACATTTTTCTGGCGGAATGTCTGAGAGGGGTTCCCCACAACAGCCTCGCCAAAGGCCACCGTGTTTGAAAGGCCATCGGTGCAATTGTTCATCGCATAGACCCGCTGGAACCCGAAGAAGCCTGAAGTGGGCACATCGGCCAGCGTGGCAATACCCGTGTTGCTGTTGACCAGATTGGTCGTCGTGCCAATCGAGCCATAGTAGTTGTTCGTGTTGGTTGTCGAGTTGTTGTTGTTCTTGCCGGCATAAACGTCAGATGGGCAAAGATACATCTTCATCTGTGCCGTCTGGGCCGTTTGCTGAACCCGGTAAACCCACGTTCCAGCATTATCCTCGCAGCCCCAGATCAGGTTGAAGGCGTTATAAACCTGCGTTTGTTCAAGATAGGGCAACAATGCCACATGTACGCTCAGGTTCTGCTTGGCCTGATAAGTGGCCGGCGGGGTAACGATACCAAACATGGCACCCATCGGGAACGAGCCGTGAATGTCGTGATAACCATGAAGGGCCAGGCCCATCTGCTTCAGGTTATTCACACACTGGGCACGGCGGGCGGCTTCGCGGGCCGACTGCACGGCAGGCAGCAAAAGAGAAATAAGAACGGCGATGATCGCAATCACCACCAGAAGTTCAATCAGGGTAAAACCCCTGATTCGATTCAAACGATTACGCATGGCATTGCTCCGGTCTGAAATGAATCACAACGCAGCAGACTGACCGGTCAGTTCAGGATCTGCTAAGACTTGGTTTATTTGTAGAAAGCGAGATATCTCAAGTTCTGAGATATAAATATTATTTTCGTAATCTATGTGAGTTGTCAAGTTACGAACAAGTCAGCTCAGGTGTTACAACCTCTTTTGTTCAAGACATGCAACGGTAAGCAGGAGAGGTTGAAATGAGCAACTGGCTCGTTTCGCCTGCCCCCTTTTCCGCCGAATGAAAATGCATCGTCCCCGACGATTTGTATAGAAACCCAGCTATTTTTTGATGAATTGGGTTATAATTCTACACTGAATGAAACGACGATTTGTCAGATCGACCATCATGCCAAACGGTTTAGCAACGGACAATTGAATGGAAATTGCCAGGGAGTCGATGTCCTCTATCGCCAGCCGCCTGGCGCCGCTGCGCGACCGACCATCCGGCACCCTCATGGTGCATGAAATTTACAAAAGCCTTCAGGGCGAAAGCACCTGGGCCGGGTGGCCGTGCGTTTTTGTCAGGCTCACCGCCTGCCAGCTTCGATGCAACTACTGCGACACCGTTCATGCCTTTAACATCGGCCAGCAGATGTCGCTGGAAGATGTTTACCAACAGACACTTGCATTCGATTGCCCGATGGTTGAGCTCACCGGCGGCGAGCCCCTTCTGCAAGACGAAGCCTATGGCCTGATGACCCGCCTGTGCGATGCCGGAAAGCGTGTCCTTGTCGAAACTTCGGGTGCAATTGCCACCGACCGTGTTGACCCCCGCGTTCACATCATTCTCGACGTCAAAACACCCGGCTCGGGCGAAGTCGCGGCCATGCACTGGCCTAATCTTGAGCAGCTTAAACCGATTGACGAAGTCAAATTTGTGATCTGCGACCGACACGATTTCGATTGGTCAGTGGAAGTTGTTGATAAATACAACCTGACAAGCATCTGCCCCGTTCACTTCAGCGCCTGCCACGGCCGGGTCGGGCCTGAAGAATTGGCAGAATGGATCTTGCAGTCGAAGCGCAACATCCGCTTCCAGATACAGTTACACAAAGTGATCTGGGGTGCTGAAACCCGTGGTGTCTGACAATTCAGCCGCCACCTTAATCCTTCAGGACAAACAGCTTGCAGGCATTGTCCGTTGTCACACGGGCACAATAATCATCCGTCCAGCCACGCATGGCGGCAATGGCCCGGCCCACCACGGCCACCCGGGCAGGTTCGTTCGGCTTACCCCTGAAGGGATGAGGGCTTAGAAACGGCGCGTCGGTCTCTGTCAGAATACGTTCTTCGGGAATCTGGCGAATCACGTCCCGCAGGGCATCAAATTCTTTATTCGTGAACGTGCAGATACCCCCAAAGCCAAGGTGCAGACCAATTTGCATCAATCGCTGGGCATCCTCAATCGAGCCAGTAAAGCAGTGTAGCGTGCCCCTGACGGGCCGCCCCCGGTCTTCCAGTAATTTTAAAATATCGGTCATGGCGTCGCGGCAATGGATAACCACTGGCAAATTCAGAGTTTCCGCCAGTTCAAGATGCCTCAGAAAATAGTCGGTCTGAATGTCAAAGGGCGAGTCTTTCCAATAGCGATCAAGCCCCGTTTCGCCGATGGCAACCACATTCTTCGCTTCGCTGGCAAGACGAACGATAGTCTCCCAGTCGCCATTTGCGGCCAGGTGTGTGTCGTTCGGGTGAATGCCGACCGCCGCGCGAACGGTGTCAGATTCGGCAACAATCTCGGCAAGGCGCGTGGCATCGCTGGCGCAAGTCGCTGCACTGACGATCCATGAAAAAGGAAATTATGGGCGGGTGAACCCAAACGATCATGTTAATTATGGTCAATCCACCAATGACGTTATTCCCACTGCCATCCGAATTGGTGGATTGCTGGCATTGGAACATACTTTGTATCCAGCTTTATCCAACGCGATCGCCATCCTGAATCAAAAAGCAGTTGAATTTCATCATGTGATCAAGTCCGGTCGAACCCATTTGCAAGATGCTGTTCCAGTCCGACTGGGGGAGGGGTTCCGTGCTTGGGCCTATATTTTCACCGATCATTTACACCGTTTGCAATCCGCTGCCCAGGAATTGATGATTCTAGGATTAGGCGGCAGTGCCGTGGGAACTGGAATAAATACCCATCCCCAGTATCGCCCACAGGTAACCCTAAAATTAAGTGAACTTACTGGTCAACCTCTACGGACAGCGCCTCATCTCATGGCTGCCAT
>JBJTRR010000383.1:0-6252 GCA_046076185.1 bacterium
CATAGCTGAAGCTGGCATCAAAACTGCCCTTCGTTTTAAATCCAAGCCCCGGCAAACCAAAATCGGCGGCTAGTGGCACACTTAAAACATCATATTGATCAGCGAACCGGAAGCCCACCACCACAGCAGCATTGCTGCCCGTAATGTCTTTCATCTGTAGTGTAACGGTGACTTTGTCCTCAGAAACACCAAGTGCTGAAGCGATTTCCCGGCTGATCAGTTTACCCAGCTTCTTTGGTGTCGGTGTGCCCACCTGTCGAATGCTGTTCGACAAATTCAGGATAAACTTTCGCAGCCCCTGGCCCGTCTTGCCACTGAGGGTACCGACTATGGGCAACGAGAGGCTGTCAACGCCTTCCTGCAGAGAGCTCAGCGATGACTGCAACGAACTGGCCGTCTTGTCGCTCAGCTCATAATCAAGCACATCGACTTTCTGCACAAAGTTAGTGAAATAACTCGATTCGCCCGAGTGGCTTGCACTGTTGTAGTTGGTATCGGAACTGGAGAAAGTATAATAAAGTTCGGCACCATGAATCCCTGTGTTCAAGTAGTTACCTGTTCCATCTTCAATCATTTTATCGTCATAGGCCTGAACACTGACTTGTTGGGCGATAAACCAGTTGCTTCTTGTGAATGTGGTTGTATAAGTGTACGATACCGTGGAAGTGCCAAGCTGCCGCCTGGCCCCGCTGGCAACCTTCTCCTGAATCGTCACCGTGACATCGCCGGTCGGCTCGCTCAGCAAAGCAAGCTGGAAGGTCGCATTACCGCCCGATTCCTTGGCCAGAATACGCTCGCCTGAAGTCATGACAAGCAAGCCGGCCACATAATTATTGAGAATCCGCACTGTAGCACTGTTTCCGGCACTGTCAGGGCTGATACTGTAACCATCGCCACTGGCAAGTTTCACCGTAATGGCTTTGCTAACCCTGTCAGCAAGAAAATCGTCGATTGGAACGACAAGCAGTTCACTGGTTGACTGCCCTGGCGCAATGCGCACCGATCCACTCACTGATGTCGGATATTGTGATACTTTTGTCAGGCGTCCGCCAATGTCCGAGCCATAGGGCAAATCAGAGTCAAGTTCCACAGCCGAAACCTGATAATTAACGAGCAGCCCCTTGGAACCGGCAGAACCTGGTGCAGCAGCCGAAAGGCGAATGCGGAACCGGCCGGGCCGGCCATCCTCGCTGCCATCTTTAATCATTTCCAGTGTGGCCGTCGGCAGGTCATTATCGGTGATGACAATCTTCACCGATTCAACTGTCAGAGAATGAAATCGGGTATCGCTGCTGGTTGTACTGAAAGTGAGGTTACTTGTCGTGATATCCTCAACAGAGTTGTCATCAACGGCATAAAGACTGACTGTCTGCAGTGTTGACCAGTTGTCAGGTGTAAAAACAAGAGTCTCGCTTCGGCCGACACTGCGATCGTTAATCGTAAACTGCTGGTCTCCGGGGTTCAGGCTGACCACTACATCAGCCGTTGGCTGGGCACCAAGGCTCAGGTTGATAAAACCATTTCCCGCCTTACTGATAATGCTTTGCTGCAGTTCGACATTCAATCCGGCTTTGTCGTTATCCTGTACGACAAAAGGAAGACTTCCTGCTGAAATAATCGAGTAAAACGAATCGCTGCTTGTCGTGCGGCTAAAAATATTTACATTCTGGTCGCCGTCAACAAGCCGATCGTCAATTGGCACGATACTGAAAGCTTTTGGTGATTTCCATTTTTCCGGCGTGAATGACAATGCAATCCGGGCTGAGGGCGGCTCCGGGTTCGTGGCCGGAATCTGCAGGCGGGCTTCGGTCGTATCACCGGTTTCAAAATAGACAGTCACAGAGTCGTTCGGCTGGCTTGCCAGCCTGACATATCGCAGCAGGCTGTTGCCCTGCTCGACCATGACCACACGTGCTGAACTCACAACCTGCGTGCCATCCTTATCTGTATAAAACTGCAATCCGGCCCTATCATCATCAAGAATGGTAACCACGGCACTGTTCGGAATTTCGTAAATGCTCTTCAGGCCGACCAGGGGCGATGCCGAGGTCGTCAGGTCAAGCCCACTGCTCACAGATTCAGCCCGCACGGCCACTGATGAAAGCGTCTGGCCACTCTGCAGCGTCAGACTATTGACAAGAACAAATGAAGCGGTGTCGTTTGTCGAAGGCGTGCGATAAACCAACTTTGTTCCGGCTGGAATCGTGACACTGCCAAGATTGGTTTGCTCCATCTTGAATGAAGCGAGATAACGACCCTGGCCGGCTGCGGAATCGGCAACGAGTGGAGCGGTAAGTGAAAGTGTCGTACTTCTGTCAGGCACCTGATAAAGGTCGTTATCCGTGCTGGTCACAAGGTTGACGACTGAGCCGGAATAGCTGGTTTTCGTGGCTTCATCCACCCAGACCAGCGTGCCACGGATACGTGCTGAACGATCGCGATGCAGTGCCACTGTTTCGCTGGTTGTGAATTGGGCCAGTTTGCTGCTTTTGCCGCCAGTGCTGTCAAGGTTTTTGCCCAGAGACAGCACGGTGCCTGCCGCCAGCGTCACCGCTTCACGATCTGTCGTTCCAAGTGTAAAATCCAGCAGTGCGTTGCCGTCAGTCGCAGTGCTCTGGCCGCTCACGACCAGTTCCACTCCACGTGCGCTAAGCAGGCGGACATCAAGTGCTTCGTCATTCTCGTCGATTGAATCATCGACCCCCGCGACCGTCACAGTGGCTGAACTGCTTCCCTTGGCTATCAGCAGATGAATGCCATCCACACGACTCAACGCCTCTGCCGGCACAAGTTCCTTTACGCTTTCGGCTGCATTGTCGCGTGGCCTCTGCCACGATAGCGAAAGTGCCGGGGCGGACGTATTAAACGACTTGTAATCAAGGCTCACGGCAACAAAATCGCCTCGTGTCAGTTGAAGTGTTTCATTGCTCCAGGTTGCCTTGGTATCGATCATCTGGTCGATGACCGTTTTGCCATCAAGTCGCAGCCTGACCCCGCCCTGAACCATCGTACTGAAGTAATAGCTACCGGTTTCAGGTATGGCGATATATCCCGACCATGTGCTGGTGAAGTTGCCACTCTGGCCATTGGCCGCAAAGGTTGCAGCCGTTTCGTTGATTCCATCAGAATCAACACGGGTTATTTCGGTGCTGCTTGTGTTACTTGTGTCAAATCGGGCAAGACCATTCAGCGATTGTGCATTCTGGCTGGCAGTCACCACAAAATCGCGGGCATAAAGCTGCCGGTTGCTCTGTTCAAGGTTAAAAAATACAAGTGTGTCCTGCCTGGCTGGCTCGGCCAGTGTGATGGTGAACTGGGCTGAATCGGTGCCTGATTCTTTGATCGTGCTTTGCGTTGGGGCAGATATCCGCACCATGGGTGCCTGGCCATTCTGGCTGGCGGCAAGGTCGGTATTGGCGGTGTATGTTTCATCGTCGAGCACAAGAACTGAAACGCCAGGCGAAAGGTCTGCATAGATCCTGTCGGTGCTGGTCAGTTTGAAATCCAGCTGAGGTGTCAGATCGCCATCAAATGTTTTATCGTCAATGCCTTGAAGCCAAAGCTCCTGCACTTTGTCCCAGTTGTCAGTCGTGAAAAGTAGCTCAACATTCGTCGCGGTGGTATTACTGGCAAGATTGACGCGAATATCACTGCTGACGCCTGAATTCGACTTCAGGTTAAGCCGCACATCGGCAGTCGGGCGGCTTGTCAGGCGAACACCCATGCGTGTTTGTGTTTTCTGGGTCTGGTCTGTTTCACTCACAGTGAACTGGCTGGTGCTTGTCCAGCCAGTGCTTGTGTTGTCAAGATTGCTCCAGGCCGCCAGAAAGTCGATTCCTGCCGAGTCGTTGTCGCTCAGTTCGGCTGTGCCTGTGGCAGATGAACCGCCGATGCTGTATCGCCCGCTGTCAACCAGGCTCAGTGTCAGTGGTTCTTCGCCCTCAGCCACAAGGTCATCAATCACCGTGACACTCAGGCTGACACGCGACTCTCCCACCGGCACCTGAAGGCCATAAATCGGGTCGGTAGCAAAACTGGCTTTATTGGTGGAACTATTGACCAACACGGCCGACGGGGCCGAACCAACCTGATTTGACAGCGAATTATTCAGTGGCAGACAACTGACAAGGCCCGAACCATCTTGTGTCTCGCTGAGCATGGAAGCCTGGATTTCGTCCTGGCTTCGGGCCGCATTCCAGATGGCAACGCCACGCAGGGCACCGTCCAGATATTCGCCATTGACCGATCGGCCCATGAAATTGCTCGCTCTGGCCAGCCGTGAAAGCCCGGCAGAAAGCTTTTGCCTCTGCGCAAGCTCGCCATTGACATAAAGACTGGCGACATTTGTCGAATCAATACTGAACGCAAGATGATTCCATTCACTCAAAGCCACCGGGCTGTCGGCAGTCAGCTGGGCCAGTACGGCCCCGCTTGAAGAACGAACCACTAGCCGGGGTTTGTTCGAACTGTCGGCAAAGCCCAGCCAAATCTCGTTCTGGCCACTTGCATTTGAAAAATCAATTGCCGTGTCGCCTCCATCAGCCGCATCGCGTCTCACCCATGCCTGGGCACTGAACTCGCCCCTGTCACTGACAGTCGTCAGGTTTCCAAGGTTTGCATAGGCGTTCCCGCCCGAACTGGCCGTATTTGTCAGCACAAGAGGCCTGTAGATGGCATCGGGCTTGTGAATCACATCTGCCGAGCCTCCCTCAAGCACAAATCCTGCGCCTGGGCCAAGTGTATATAGCATCTCTACGGGGCTTCCCTGTGCAGGTGCCCCAAGAGTTAGATCAAAACCAAAATGGCTTGCTGGCCTTTCCATACCATCAATTGGCAAGACAGATGCGGCTGGTTGCGCCAGCAACTGCACCCCACCTTCCCAGAGACTAAGTTCCAGCTCTGACGACCAACTGGATGGCACAATTCGCTGCTGGCTACTCAGGTTTGCATATTGCTGGTCATTGCTGGCACTTTTGAGAGAGACCGTTGTCGCCTGGTCGGTGCGCAGGCCCGTCAGCGTGACTCGTTGTGGTTGTGTCCAGTTTGTTGCTGTAAACGTCAACTGCTGTTTTGATAATGTGCCACTTGTGGTGGTAAGTGTCAGTGTCACATCGGCCCGGGGCTGGCTTGAAATGTGTACATCAAAGCTTGCCACCTGATTCCCGTTGCTGAGCTGGGCCCGCACTGTTGATAGCCCGGTGCGGTCGGCCGGTGTCGTAACAACTGCGGCTGAATATGACGTGCTGTCAATAATCGTCAACGTGGCTTGGCTTGCTGATGAATCAACATTATATCTTTGATATTTGAAATTCTTGTCATCTGTCTCGATATTTGTCTGAAGTTCAAGAACGACTGTCTCATCGCCTTCGCGAATGGCATCTGCCAAAGCCGCAATATAGATTTTCGCTTCCATCGCACCGGCAGGAATCACCAGCAGATCTTCAGCCTTAAAGCTGGTCGTGCTCAGGGTTGACTGGGGGGCCGTGTAATCAGCATTCCGGGTAGCCGTGCCGCCTTTAATGGCATAACGCACCCTGATTCCGCCGCCGGGAGCCGGCCGATTATTCGTGCTGACAGTAAACCAGCCAAGGTCAGCTTCGTTGCTGCCACCTTCCTGCGGGTTCTGGCCAGCCTTCACCGAAAGAACGATCGCGCTGTCGCCGATGCTCAGTGTCTGGTTGCTGTTGCTCACGCCATAGCCGGTATTGCTGCCCAGATTCAGCGTGACTGATTCTTTTGCCTCTGCATAGCTGTCAGTAAGAACCTGCACATAAAAACTCTTGAAATTTTCAAGGCTGCCTGAAGCCTTGTTGGGCTGCCATTGCAAAGTGCCATAGCTGTCGTTAAGCCCAATCACTGCAGCCGTGATTTGCGAACCACCGGTTGAATCTTCATAGATGACATAGTCGTCACCCACTTTCGTGTTGTCAGTGCGCCTCTGGGAGATTGTGTTGTCGACTGTAGAATTGGATGTGTCTGACGTACTCGCCAGCTTAACATTTAAAAGACCGCTGCTTTCCTTATTGGAAAAAATCTGAAAGCCCAGGGCCCTGGTATCTTCATTGGCTGATTCTGTCCGGTTGACACCTTTCGCCAGCGACTCTGACAAATACATGACACTGCCGGGAATGACCTGATTGCTGATCACCCCGCCACTGCCATTGGGCCTGTCCCAAAGCACTTGGGCTGAGGCTGTGCCGCTCTTGTCGTAATAGTCAAACTGCAGCCAGACCACGTCGCCCTTGTTCAGGC
>JBJTRR010000384.1:0-2981 GCA_046076185.1 bacterium
TGGAAATCGTCCATCAATATTGCACAACCTGTTGGTCAGGTTAAGTGACGAGTCTCACCCTTCCAGTGGGCAGAAGCAACGTACCATAGCCACACATTGCGTTCATCACTCGGTGGTCTGTCGTTGATTCGGATTCCAAAGGCATGGCATAATAAAGCTAGACAGTCTAGCTTTATGGAGGATTGATATGGAGTGGAATCTGTCCGATGCAAAGAATCGGCTCACAGAAGTCGTCAATCTGGCGTTAAGTGAAGGTCCGCAATTCATTCGACGGCGGCAGGATACCGTCGTTGTGGTGGCAGCCGAAGAATACGAAAAGATGATTGGCAAGAAACCTGGATTCAAAGATTACTTGTTCCAAGGCCCAGCATTTGACGGGTTGGAACTGGAGCGAGATCAGAGCCCTCCAAGAGATGTTCAGCTGTGAGAATCCTGATCGATACATGTGTTCTGGCTGAGATTCGTAAACCTGATGGTCATCCGGCTGTCAAATCGGCCGTGGCACAGATAGACGATAAGAATCTATTCCTGAGTGTCATTACGATTGGCGAGATTGCCAAAGGGGTACGGCTGTTGCCGTCCGGTAATAAGAAACAGGCCCTGGTAAATTGGCTGAATACTCTGGAAGTGGACTACAAAGATCGTATCTTACCTGTTGATTCCGAAATCGCTCGCATCTGGGGCGAGTTAACGGCCGATGCCCAATCCAGGGGGGTTATCATCCCAGCGATGGACGGTCTGATCGCGGCAACGGCGTTGCGTCATGGGCTCCATATCATGACCCGTAATGTTCGCCATTTTCAGCTTTCCCGAGACTTTGTAATCGACCCTTGGACTGATTGATGTAATTGCTTTGCGGTTAGATGCTTAGAGGATCTTAAGCCTGAGCAAGGTTAATAATACGCCGGAAAGTGAGATTCAACCGCTCTTGCACCGGCCTGGCCGTCTTGGGGATCTGGTGTTGCCAGTTCTCCTGAGTACCGCCCCGCATGATGAGCAGACTGCCGTGTGTTAGTTCGATATTAGATTTCAGGTCCTTTTGGCGTTTGTGCCTGAACTGAAAATTCCGGGTTCCGCCAAAACTCACCGAAGCGATGACCGGATTCGGGCCAAACTCGGGTTCGTCATCCGAATGCCAGCCCATACTATCTTTTCCCGTGCGATATCGGTTGAGCAGAACGCCGTTGAACCCAACTCCTGATATGTCTTCCAAGACCTTCTTGATTTCCGAAATGACTGACGTCCAGGGCAGGGGCTCGTTCACGATGCCCGAATAGATGTAGCGTGCACCAGGGTCGCCGTACCAGGCGGTCAATCGGGGCAAGGGTGTGGGCTTCCCATAAATCTTCATCGAGTCCTGTCGCCACTGCGTTGTCTCGACAAGTTCCTGAAGAAGCCGGTTTGCCACGGCATCCGGAAAGAGTTGAGGGTAGAAGAGCACTTCGGCCTCGGGTAAGTCCATGTTCAGAATTCGTCTGACAGAATTATCGCTCATTCTTCATTGTCCTTTTTTTGTCATAGGGTACCGATTGACTAATCTTGGACATTTGGATTGCCTAAATGGGCCGATATTACATATTTCGAATTCATTCCGAACTCTAATATGTCAATAATTTGTAAGGGACTTCTGACTCTGAAGAAATTTTCAGATCAGGTCAATCCGTTGGCGAAGCATGGAAACAGTCTGGTGAAGGCCTTTACGTGAAAGAGAGTCAAGAAACTGCTCAGGTGTCATTTCCGGGTTCCGATATCGCTTTCGGAGAGAACCCACAGATGCACACCCAGGTTCAATCGCATTTTCTATCAATGATGTCAGAAAAGTGTCTGGCGATTGAACAACAATTCCATGGCATTGTAGGACAGTCGCTGGGAAGTCAGCGAGGTTGAGAGTCACAATACAATCGACGCTTGCATGGATGGCGGCTGCGAGTACATGTCTGTCATTCGAATCCGGTAATATGACTGTCTCAATTAAATGGTCATAATCCTCGATAAGCCAATCTTCAACGCTGCAGGTCAACAATTCCAGGGTACGTGATATCTGTTGTTCTCTTCCTGGATTCTTAGCAAGTAAGTGCCTGACCCATTCATTGTTGATTCTAGTAGTCCACTTCGCTTGAAAGAAACCTGAGCAAGCCAAGGTAATCAGGACGTCTCGAAGCATCTGTGGATAAAGTACACATGCATCGAGCAAAGCTACCGGACGACTCATGATTCAGTCTTCCGAATCCAATTGCTGCCCCAGGTTGACAAGCTCATCCATGGTCTTGTCACGTTGCAGGTCACCTTGGGATTTATATCTCAGGACATCCTGAAGGCTGATTCGTCTATGTGAACCGACTCGATGGTGCGGTATCAGACCACGTTCCAGGAGACCAATCAAATATGGCCTGGAAACATTGAGAATATCGGCTGCTTGGCGAGTTGTAAGTTCTGTCGTAACAGGAAGTGCCGTGACGGCGTTACCGCGAGCCACTTCGGAAAGAATGGAGCGTAGAAGCACGGCCGCGATTGAGGGCAATTCTAATTGAGTGACAGTGTGGTCTGGTCTTTCAAGAGTCAATCGCAAGGGTCCGGACGAAGTACTCATTGATTGGATGCATGAGGCGGCTTTTTCTTTATCTGATTGGGACGGTGTGAGCGGTGTAATAGGGTCGAGTTGAGGTATCATTGAAAATCTCCGGCTTGATTTATGTCATATCAGGCATGCTAATCTATAAACGCAATAAGTGCAACAATAACTGCAATAGGTGCAATTCCGTATTTACGGAAACACAGACAATCGCAAACACAGAAACACGACCCATCTATCCTGAAACCCTTTAAAATGATGTCTCAGAAAACTTTTATTGTCCCCCTCCCCTGGTGTCGATATAGTCTCATAATCCTTTTTATGTGCGGATAGCCAAGGCGCTAACCGGGCAGGGGATCCACCAAAAAAAACGGAGCCAGAGACCCATGACCAAGCCTGACCAACCCAC
>JBJTRR010000385.1:0-12092 GCA_046076185.1 bacterium
ATTGTGAAGGGCAGCATCAAGTCGCCAGGCCTGGCCTATTTTGATGGCCGGGGCACAGCCCTTGGCCGTCTCGGTTCAGGCGTCTTTGCCCGACGTCGTGCCGGAACATTGCCACCGGCCAACCCGGCGATCAGAAACCAAGCCGGTGTTGACGTTCTGGGCTCCTGAGCGATTCCCGGAAAAGCTATCTACAACAGAGCCCCGCTGGTCTTCCGGCGGGGCTTTGGCGTTTTATGAAATGGCCAGTTGATGCCACCAGGCTTAACGCGGGTTCGTCACTGGCAGATAGTTCTTGAAGACGATAAAGGTGGCCAGGCTCATGGCCTTGTTGGTAGCAAACTGGGGAACGGCATAAACCAGGTCGCCGGGGCGTAGCTGGTCAAGAGTTCCCACCACAATTCGGGTCATCTGATAGCTTTGCCCATTGGCCGGCACCACCCGCACCGACTGATTGGCCGGTGTGCCCAGCAAAAGCGGAACGGTGTTCACCACCGGGGCGACCATATATGTCATCAGGTTGACATTATTCATGGAAACGGCTGGCTGGCTGGGATAAAGCGACCAGAACTGGTTCATTGAATCAAAGCCGAAGGTATAGGTTGCGTCATACTGCCTTAATATCCCGGCATCTGTCGGTGTGACGTAAGAGGGCGTGACCAGCGACCGGGCAGCCCCTTCATACACTTCAACCGAATTTGTTGCCAAGATGTTTACGGAAGGGCTCATGCCTTCCACTTCCACCAGTGCCGAAGCCGACACCATGGAAGGGGTGATGGGCCATCGCACCAGAAAACGGCCTGTCGCCGAGCCATCGACCGGATACTGCCGGCCATCCGCTGACTGCAGCACGACCCATTTTGGCGTGACGCTCAGAACTTCAGCCCAGCCAGAGTTTTCCATGGAAAAAACTGGCGCCGCAACCTGTGCCGGCAACTTTGCCGAGAGGAATGTGATGAGAAAAAAAAGAAGCGTCAACGGCCTTAATTTCAACGTAGTCATTAGCCAGGCTCCTCTTCTTGGCCGGATCAAAACCGGCAGGCACAATCCATCGACTTGTAAATTTTCATAACTTTTTAAGATATGGTCAATTGGAAAATGCACGACAACCACTGAATTCCGTTATGGTTGCACTCTGCCGGAAAGTTCGGGCTCAATTTGAGAAACCTGCGTAAAATGGCGTATGATATAGACGATCCTGGTCACAAATATTCATTTGCCTGCCGAAAGGGACGGATCTGGTGGCGAAAGAGAAACCGGCGAACACTGAAGCAGCGAAATACTGGGAAGGTCTCGACCCCCGAGACTTTTCGCCAGTCATGTTTCAAGAGCATGTCGTCAAGTCCGGTCTCGACCCCCAGGCGGCCCGAAGCTGGCTGGCCAGAATTGTTCACAAAGTTGATTTTGAACCGCCGTCGTGGAACAAATTTTCCAAGCTGCCCATGGTGGTGTGCAATGCCGTAGGCGAGTTGACCCGGCTACGGCTTGACACGATGGATGTCTCGCCCATCGACAACTTTCAGAAACTTCGGCTCATCACTCACGATCAGAAAGCCATCGAAACAGTGCTGATCCCTCTGGAAAAGCCGGGGGCTGTCAGTGTCTGCCTTTCCAGCCAGGTGGGCTGTGCCTGGGGCTGTGTTTTTTGTGCCACCGCCCGCATGCCCAGCCGGCGAAACCTTGCCACCTGGGAGATTATTGACCAGATGGCTCATGCCTTTGAAATCACACGCAGGCAGGGCCGGCGGATCACGGGCGCGGTGTTCATGGGCATGGGCGAACCGCTGGCCAATTACACCCGGGTGATGGATGCGGCCGAGCTACTTTCGTGCAGCCACGGTGGCATGATCAAGGGCGATTCAATGACGATCAGCACCGTCGGCGTGGTGCCTGAAATTCACAGATTTATCGATGAACGCCGCCGATTCCGGCTTTCCATCAGCCTGGGTTCGGCGATTGATGAAAAACGGGCAAAACTGGTGCCGGTGGCCGCCCGCTGGCCAGTTCTGGAATTGATGGAAGCGGCCCGGCGATATGCTTTGACTTATCGCCACCGAGTCAATCTGGCTTATGTCTGCCTGGCTGATGAGAACATGGGTGAAGATGACATCATGGCCCTTCGCGACATTGTGGGCGACACACCAATCCGGCTTGATTTGATTGAAGTGACAGATTTTACAGGAAATTATCGTCGTCCAACTATTGACGAACTTGTTCATTTTCGCAGGCGATTGATGGAAGAACTCAGGCAACCGGTTGTCAGGCGATATTCCGGCGGGGCTGACATTGCTGCCGCCTGTGGCACCCTGGCCGGTGGCTTCAACGCTGTTTGATGCCGGTGATTCGGGGTTAACATAAAGTCACAAATAAAAATCCTGGAAAACAAACCATCCCGCGAATGTTTCAAAAAAACAACTTTGAATCTTTTGGCCTTTTATGTCACAAAATATGAATTTTGTTAGACTTGGACAGTTAGCAAACAGTCAAATACGTCACCTGATTTCAACTTTGTTAATTTTTTCTTGATCTAAATTGACAAAACTTTCGTAAAAGGCTTATTTTGTAGCGACTCGTTCAGAAGAAATCTCCCTGCTCTTGAACATCACCTGACTGCATTGATTTTATGCCCTCGTCATGGAGTTTTGATGCATGCCTACTGGATCACGCGTAAAATCGCTTACAAATTCAGGAAAGATCTGTCGGTCTAAATGCCTTTCGTTCAAAAATGATCACATTGAGCTGGAATCTCGACTGCTTTTGACTGCTGATTACCAGATTTCAGGCAGTGTTGCCGGCGAGCTGCTGATTCAATATAGGCCGGAGGTCAACGTGCAGGCACGGGCCCTGAACCGGTGGAACAGCGGTGCCCAGCTTGGTCAGGAAATAACAAGCCCGGTTCAGTCGTCATCAGGCGAAGGCATGATGGAGCTGATCAAAGTTCCCGCCGGCAAATCGATCAATGAATTGATTTCGTTTTTCAAGAATCAGCCCGGCGTAGATTTTGCCGAACCAAATTACACGATATCCGTTTCTGATATCAGCAACGATCCATCTTACACTGATGGAACTCTCTGGAATATGTATGGTTCCGACTCTGCGCAAGCGGGGCCGGCCGGAACGACCAACAGCTTTGGATCGAACGCAGAAACGGCTTGGAATTCGGGAAATACCGGCTCCAGATCGGTTGTCATCGGTATCGTTGATACGGGGATTCAGATCACGCATCCGGATCTGGCCTCTAATATCTGGGTTAACCCAAACGACCCGCCGGACGGCATCGATAACGACGGCAATGGCTATGTGGATGACACCAACGGCTGGGACTTTGTCAATAACGATCGCACTGTTTACGATGGCCTTTCCGACAGTCATGGAACGCACGTGGCCGGCATTATCGGGGCCCAGGGCGGTAATGGTGCCGGTGTGGCTGGGGTGAACTGGAATGTTTCAATGATTTCGGCCAAATTTATCGGGTCTCAGGGCGGGACAACCGCTGATGCCGTAAGGGCGATTGATTACATGACCGACCTGAAAATCAGGAACGGCGTGAACATTGCAGCGATTAATGCGTCGTGGGGTGCCGGGGCTTACAGTTCAGCCATTCATTCGGCCATTAACCGGGCGGCCAAGGCAGATATCCTTTTTGTGGCTGCTGCTGGAAATAACCGCACAAGTAACGACCAGTTACCGTTTTATCCGGCATCGATTTCAACACTCAATGCGACTTCCACAGAATCGGCGGCCACTTATGATTCAGTGATTTCTGTCGGTGCTCTGACAAGTACCGGAACACTTGCAAGCTTTTCGAATTTTGGCAGGAACTCGGTTGATCTGGTTGCCCCTGGGTCGATCATCACGTCCACCATTCCGAACGGTTACGGAATAAACAGCGGCACTTCAATGGCAGCCCCGCATGTCACGGGTGCCATTGCTCTCTATGCATCCAGGTATCCGGGTACTTCGGCTTCCAGTATTAAAAACGCCATTTTTTCATCTGTCGAACCAACCGCTGGCCTAAGCGACATTGTTGCAACTGGCGGAAGGCTTGATGTCGGCCAGGCATTGAACATTATTCCACCGCCGGCTGCGATCACTTCTGCAATATCGATTAATGACATTGCGATTGTTGAAGGTGCTACCGGAATTTCCTATGCAGAAGTGACTGTTGCGCTAGCTCAGGTGAATTCAGGTGTTGTCACTGTTGATTATGCAACAGCCAACGCAACGGCCCTGGCTGGTTCTGATTATCTCGCCGTTTCGGGCAGGCTGACATTCTCACCAGGCATCGGAAGCCAGGTCGTGCGGGTTCCTATCAAAAGTGATACTCTTGTCGAAGCCGACGAAACCTTTTTCTTGCGTTTGTCGAATCCTTCCACGAATTCCACAATCAGCCGGAATCAGGGTGTTGTGACGATTTTGAATGACGATAACCCCAGCCTGACCGCTACCATCACAGGCAGCAATAGTTCTATCGTAGAAGGAAATACTGGCACTAAACTAGCCGTGTTTAATCTGACACGGACAGGCAACACCAGCTCGACATCTGTCATCTCTTATGTCACATCCTCTCGCACAGCCCTGGCAAATCAGGATTTCACGCCCGTTTCCGGTACACTTGTTTTCATGGCCGGCGAATTGAGCAAACAGGTTCGTGTGCCGATCATAGGCGATACGAATATTGAACCTGACGAATTCTTCAGCCTGTTGCTATCGACAACCGTCAACGCCAAGATCAATACACGCGAGCTGACCTGCACCATCGTCGACGACGATTCTTCCGTCGCCGCATCATCATCTGTTCAAACTCATTTGAAAGATAAACTTACGCCTGCAATTACCAATGATTCCAAAGATCTGAGCCAGAGAAAAGCCACTAAAAACCAGAGTACGATCATCGCCCCCAGCCCCGCAATTCATCCGCTGCGTCGGCCACAGGCCGTTGCCATGGCAGCAAATGGCATAAAGTGCGGATGGATTTCAAACCCTGCAAAATCTTCAGGCAGGGCCTGAGATTGCTGATTATGAAATGTTGAAACACAAAAAAAGGGCCATTTCTGGCCCTTTTTCGTTATATAACCTGTGTAGAGGCGGATCAGCCGATCAGCTCTTTGACAGGTTCTTTATCCGTCAGGTATTGCGGCCGACCGGCCGGATCCATGACAGTTGTTTTCGTCGGCGGCAGGCCAATGGCGTGATAAAGAGTGGCCACCACTTCCTGAACATGCACAGGCCTTTCTGTCGCATATTCACCCAGACGGTTCGACGCACCAATCACCTGACCATGATTCAGGCCACCGCCAGCGATCCAGGCAGAATTGAGCTGTGGCCAGTGGTCACGCCCCTTACCTGGGTTAATTCGCGGTGTCCGGCCGAATTCACCCCAGGCAATAACAGTCACATCGTCAAGCATGTCGCGGGCAGCAAGGTCTTCTACCAAAGCCGAAAGGGCCATATCCAGCTTGCCACCATGGTCGCGAACCAGGTTGAAGTTGTCGCCGTGGCTGTCCCACCGGCCGAATGTCAGCGTCACAACGCGTACCCCGGCTTCCACCAGCCGACGTGAAATCAGCAGAAGTTCATTATTAGTCGGTGCGCCATCATAGGTAAAGTTAAACGGCTGGCCTGTGCCATAGCGGGCACGGGTGCGAGGGTCTTCCTTCGACAAGTCAAGAGCCTTGAGCAATTTTGAGCCGGTCAGAACGTCAAAGGCCTGAGCGGTTTTGGAGTCAATGCTTGCCAGCTGGCCGGCATAGTCCACCTCACGCTTCATTCGGTCAAAGCTGGCCAGCAGTTTTTTGCGGTCGTTAAGCTTTTCCAGCGTCAGGTCACGCATCTTCATATTGTCAAGAGTCGGGCCATCAGGCTTAAACGGCGAGAACGTGGGCCCGAGAAAACCTGGGTCGCCCGGCGAGCCCCAGGGGGCATGTGACGTTTTTGGCGAAAGCCCCACAAATGGCGGAACGGAGGGGTCAACAGGCCCCTGTACTTTGGCAGCAACCGAGCCGATGCTTGGCCGGCCACCGACAACAGCCAGATCCTGTGGCCTGTAACCGGTATAGCACTGAAAAGCTGCGTGGGCACCATCGTTACCAACGATTGAGCGGATCAGTGTCGCCTTATCCTGCAATTTTGCCAGCCGGTGGAAAGTCTCGCCCACCATGATTCCCGGCACGTTGGTTTCAATCGGCTTGAATTCGCCCCGAATTTCCTGGGGGGCGTCGGGCTTAAGGTCCCACATGTCCTGGTGCGGCGGCCCGCCACCCAGAAATACACAGATCAGTGATTTATGCCGCCCTGTCCGCGGATTGACCAGTTCCGGCTTTTGGCCGGGCACATTCAGCTCGGCCCCCTCAGCTTTCAGGATGTCCGTCAGCGATAGAAACTGGCCGGTAAACAGCGACAAGCCCCCTGCCTGCAGAAAACTGCGGCGAGAGAAACCATCGCACATCCTGTGCCCTTGTCCATATATCGTCAGCATCTCGGTGGCCCTCCGTATGATTGGTTTCGCTGGCAGGTGGCCTGTGAACAGATAAAGTCAGCTCTCAATCAGCTCAAAATCTGTCCGTAGCTCGTTCTGGCAGAATGTAAGGCAGGTACTATCATTAGTATATCGAACCATTACCGCATCTGCCAGTGTTTTTGTTTGACATTTTCAAAAAAAATTGTCGAAGAACGCTTTAATTTCCGGTTTGATCTCTTTGGAATCCATCAGGTTCCTCTTGTCCGGAAAGCCTCATGCCATGTATGATTATCTTAATAAATCGCCTGTATTCCGGCCTGCCCGACACGCCGGCCCCCGCCGCACAGGAACGCATAACATGTCATATTGCAATAATTTGCGCGTTACCACAACGGTCTCCTGGAGACAGGCATCATACATTTTTTCTGGATTCTTTTTCGTCCTTGCATGTTCGTTATCAGTGGCCGAAGAGAAAAAGCCCGAGACGAAATTTGCCGGGGCCGAGATGTTCTCAGCGACTGAAAAAGAGCACTGGGCGTTTCAGCCGGTGCAGCGCACAAAACCGCCACAGGTTCAGGAAAAAGCCTTTGTGCGTAACCCCATCGACGCATTCATCCTTAACGGACTTGAGCAGATCAAATTCAAACATGCACCCCAGGCCGACAAAATCTCGCTGCTTCGGCGTGTGACATTTGACCTGACCGGCCTTCCGCCAACGGCCCGGCAGGCTGAAGAATTCTTAAACGATAATTCTGCCGATGCTTATGAAAAACTGGTTGATCGTCTGCTGGCCTCGCCGGGTTATGGCGTTCGCTGGGCGCAGCACTGGCTTGACCTAGCCCATTATGCCGATTCGAACGGTTTTGAGCTTGATGCCGACCGGCCTGATGCCTGGCGATATCGCGATTGGGTGATTGACGCCCTCAACAACGACATGCCCTACGACAAATTTCTGGCCCTGCAGATCGCGGGCGACGAAATTCGCCCCAGCGATGTTTCTGCCATGATTGCCACAGGCTTTGCACGCAGCGGCCCCCGCGAGGTTGTCGGCGGCAATATTGCGCCAGAGGAAAAGCGAAAAAATGACCTGACGGAAATCACGACGACGGTAGGATCGGTTGTCTTGGGTCTGACCATTGGCTGTGCCCGCTGCCACGACCATAAATTCGACCCCATTCCGACGACAGATTATTATCGCCTTCAGGCCTTTTGGGCAGGGTCGGAACTTGTCGATCAGGATATTTCAAGCAAGGCCGAAAAAGAGGCCGTCGCCGCCAGGAACAAGGAAATCGACGGTAAAATTGCCCCGCTGAAGAAGCGTCAGGCTGAAATTGAGCGCCCCTATCGCGAAAAATTGCGAAAAGAAAAGGAAGATGGCCTGACCCCGCGAGAACGGCATGTGAAGTCGATTCCCAAAGAAAAACGAACCCCCGAAGAGCAGCGATTGGCCGAAGGTGTCAGTTCAGCCCTTTCTGTTCGGTGGGAAGAAGTGGCCGAAGCCGTGGCCAAAAACCCGGCCGACCACCAGGCCAGGGAAAAGATCAAACGGGAAGTGTATGAGCTTGACCGGTTACGCCCCGAACCGCCGGCCAAAGCCTTTGCGATAAAAAACGAGAAACCCGAACCCCCGGTGACTTACGTTTACAAGCGTGGCGACTGGAAAATTCATGGCCCGGCCGTTGCCCCCCGCCCGCCCGGTGTGGTGATGGCGGCCGCCGGCGAAACAGGCTGGTTGAAATCCGTCGAGACCGGAAAATCTGCTAAACGTGCCGATCTGGTCAACTGGCTCACTAACCAGGCCAACCCTCTTGTGCCACGCGTGATTGTCAATCGACTCTGGCAGCATCATTTCGGCCGGGGCATCGTGGCAACCTCCTCTGATTTCGGCACCCGGGGCGAGCCGCCGAGTCATCCGGAATTGCTGGACTGGCTGGCCAGCGAACTGGTCCGTGGCGGATGGAAGCTCAAGCCACTGCACCGATTGATGGTCACAAGTGCCAGCTACCAAATGAGTTCCGACTTCATCGTGCCTGAGCAGGAGCGAGACGACCCCGTCAATGAATCGCTCTATCGCATGAATCGTCGGCGGATGGAAGCGGAATCGCTTCGCGACGCCGTGCTGGCCGTTTCGGGTCGGCTGAACCCGAAAATGGGTGGCCCCGGCGTAAAAGTGCCGATCGAAGATGAAATTAAAGAGCTTATTTTTACGGAAGCTGAGGTTGTCGATCTCTGGCCGGTTGACCTCAACCCGGAAGAGTTCAATCGTCGATCGCTGTTTGTCTATCGCAAGCGAAATGTGCATTATGCACTTTATGACGCTTTCGACGCACCTGACACGCAGTCGCCCTGCCCTGTGCGTTCCGTCAGCACACATGCACCCCAGGCTCTGGTACTGCTTAACAGTGAACTGACACAGACATCCGCCCGCAGGCTGGCCGAACTTACGGCCAGTGAAAAAGATACCGGGAAAAGAATTGTCCAGCTCTTCGAGCAAGTTCTGGTTCGCCGCCCAAAGCCGGATGAGATGCAGAAAATGAAGGCATTTCTGGGTCAAAAGCCTGACGCGGCTGGCTGGGCAGATCTGGTCCTTGGCCTGCTCAATCTCAATGAATTTCTCTATGTTCCCTGATCTAACGGGCAACCGACCAGTGTCATGTCAGGCTGAAACGAGCCCTGGCAGAACTGGGGTATGATCTGGCCATGGCATAGGTTAGAGTAATCTTCTGCAGACACGAACAAACGGGGCTGAGCCATGAATCAACCGCTGAACCATAAATGCCCGGGGCCTTTTGCTGAAAATCCAATGCCTGCCGATCCTTCGCGGCGGCAGTGGCTTCGATCGATGGGTGGCGGCTTTGGGTGGCTGGCTGCTCAGCATCTTTTCGGGCTTGAGAACCGAAGCCTGGCAAACGGTTCGCTTCTGGCCAACCCGTTGGCGGCGAAAATTGGTCACTTTGCACCCAAAGCCAAGCGATGCATTTTTCTGTTCATGGTGGGCGGCCCCAGCCAGATGGAGACTTACGACCCCAAGCCGGCACTTGACCGGCTTGACGGCAAACGTCTGCCGGAAAGCTTCGGCAAAATTCACAGCCAGTTTCTTGAAAGCGACCCGCTGTGCCTGGGCAATTCACGCAAGTGGTATAAATGCGGCCAGTCCAGCATGGACATGTCAGACCTGGTGCCGCACATGCACCCACTGGCTGATGATATTGCACTGGTGCGAAGCTGCGTGGTTGATAGTGTTGTTCACGCCCCGGCACACTACCAGATGAACTCGGGCCGGATTTTCATGGGCCATCCCAGCCTGGGCAGTTGGGTCACCTATGGCCTGGGCTCTGAATCAGAAAACCTGCCTGCCTATGTAGTTATGTCACAGCCGGAAGGCACGCCCGAAGGTGGTGCGCCGTGTTGGTCAAGCGGATATCTGCCGGCGGCTTATCAGGGCACTCTCTTCAGGGCCGGGCCGAAACCGATTGTCAATCTGGCTTCGTCGAGCAAAGAGTTCTCCCCGGATCGCCAGCGGAAGACGCTCGACCTGATCCGCGACCTGAATCAGGCATCGGTAAGGCCTGACGACTACGAGCTTAATGCACGCATTGCCAGCTATGAACTGGCTTACCGCATGCAGGCTGAAGCGCCTGAAGCGGTTGATCTTGGGCGTGAATCGGAAGAGACGCGGCGGCTGTATGGCATCGACGATGAGCGAACGGCCGAGTTTGGCCGGAGGTGCCTGGTGGCCCGCCGACTGGTTGAGCGTGGTGTCAGGTTCGTTCAGCTTTATTCAGGCGGTGGCCCGGTGGCGATGCAGTGGGACGCTCACGACGACGTTAACGCGAACCATGAAAAGATGTGCGGCCTGACCGACAAACCAGTGGCCGGCCTTCTGACAGACCTGAAGCGCACAGGCCTGCTTGACGAAACCCTTGTGATTTGGGGGGGCGAATTTGGCCGAACCCCTGTGGCACAGAAGGGTAGTCGGGGCCGAGATCACAATGCCACAGGCTTTACCATGTGGTTTGCGGGCGGTGGCGTGAAGGGTGGCACGATTTATGGGGCAACGGATGAAATCGGCCTGAATGCGATTGAAGGCCGGGCCCATATCAATGACATTCATGCCACGATTCTGCACCTGATGGGCCTTGATCACAAACGGCTGACGGTATTGCACGGGGGTCGGGATGAACGACTGACCGATGTCGGTGGCCGGGTGATTCACGACCTGTTCGTGTGAAATTTTTCTCAATTAAGAAAAAACTGGCGAACCATCCGGTGAAACAGAGCGTACTGAAAGTTGTCGGCCAGATGATTGAATCAGAAGGCGACAGCCTTTCTGATGAAGCCTTGATGTCGCGTTACGCCGAGTCTGGCGACGATGCCGATTTTTCGATTCTCATAGCAAGATATGAGGCTGAAATTTATCGGTATCTTGTGCGATATCTGGGCAACAAATCGCTGGCAGAGGACGTTTTTCAGGATACATTTCTCCAGATTCACCAGAAACGGCACATGTATGAACCAGGCCGGGCGGTGAAACCGTGGATCTATTCGATAGCCAATCATCAGGCGATTGACACGCTCAGGCGAGTTGGACGACACCCGACCAAAAGCCTTTCGACATCGGCCAGTGATGAAGACGGCGAATCGATGCGAAACAGCCTGGAGATGCTTCTGGAGAGTGCTGCTGACGGGCCTTTGGCGAACCTGCAGGCTGAAGAACGCCGCCAGTGGGTTCAGAAAAGCATTGCGGCCCTGCCCGACACGCTTCGAGAGACTCTGATCATGGCTTTTTATCAGGATCTGAAATACCGGGAAATCGCGGAAATACTTAATGTTCCGCTCGGAACCGTGAAATCACGCCTGCATTCGGCCCTTCTCAAGCTGGCCGAGAAAGCCCGGATCGATCATATTTCCGCCGATGAAGGATAAAGCATCATGAGCCATTTCAAATCTGATTCTCAGGCTGATCCTGACGACCTGGTCGGCATGCTGCTCAATCTCTACGATCATCCAGATACACAGCCGCTGCCGGAACCAGAATTTTCGCCCCGGCTTGAAAAAATTCGTCAGGGTCTGTTTCTGCTTGCTGACGACGACCTCGAAATTGCCGTGCCGCCGCGGCTGGCCGAGAAAACCCTCGCACGGATTCATAAAAAAACGACATTGCACGAGCACCTGCGTGAAACGGTCATTCCTCGACACAGTTGGCGATTGTCTGACATTGTCGTAGCCGCATCGATTCTTTTTGCCATGTTTCTCGGGTCATTCCCGGCGCTGAATCGTGCCAGATTCACTGCATCAAATCTGGCCTGTTCGGCAAATCTCTCGCAGCTCTGGCAAAGTGCTGAACAATATTCCAATGCCTTTAATTATTACCCCAGTGCTATGGCCCAGAATCAGCAGATGCCGGCCGGGGCCCTGCTTGTGCTGATGAAGCACACGGGGCACCTTGACGATTCGGCAACGCTGTCATGCCCGGGTTGCGGCAGTCAGGTTCATGCGGGCGAATTGCCGGAATGGACTGAAGTTGAAAAAAACCTGGCCCGGCATAATCAGCAGCTTGAATCAACCATGCAGAATGTTTATGCCGTGCATCCTGGGATGAGCGGGCCCAATGGGCTGACTTACCTTCGCCGGA
>JBJTRR010000386.1:0-1257 GCA_046076185.1 bacterium
GAGCTGAACGATGCCATTCACTCGCAGTGCAGTGAGATGGGTATTGATTCATCATTAATCATGCAGCTTAAGACACAAAACTATACCAACCTGGAAGTTTCCGAGCAGACTGGTATTCATGTGCGCAAGGTGCAGCGAGTGGTTAACGAGTTGCGAAAACGACTGCTGAATGTCTGAATGAATCAACAGTGGGGGCAGCCATGGCCTTACAGCCCGGTTTAGCTGAGGCGGACGAGCAGGATTGGCTGCTTTACAGCCAGAATTTTCATTCGGGCTCAGCCGGATTTCAGGCTGCGATTCATGAGCTGACCAACTGCTGGAAAGCTGGCGTGCCACCCACGCCCGAGACTCTTGAATCGATCTGGCTGAAGCACTCACCGGGTCAGTCCACTCGTTTTTTAATTGAATTAATCAAGGCCGACCAAGCTGGGCGAGTGAAACGCAACCTTGATGCCAGTCTTGAAAAATATTTCGGGTATTTCAAGTTTCTTGAAGAAAACCGGCAAAGTGCAGTAAGTCTGGCCTATGCGGAATTCTGCCAATTGCAGGAGGCCGGCCAAAATCCATCGATTAATGCATTCTGCGAGAAATATGGCGAGTGGGAAAACAGTATTCGCCAGCAGCTTGAGCTACACCAGCTTCTGAGTATCCCTTCCAATGAACTGGCCCGAAGTGAAGCGACGGCGCGACATTTTCCGCGAGCTGGCGAAACAATTGAACATTTTGAACTGGTGAGAGAGCTGGGCCGGGGTGGTTCGGCCCGAGTTTTTCTGGCCCGCGACAGAAGTCTGGGCGGCCGGTCGGTGGCTCTTAAAATTTCGGCGGATCGCAGCACCGAGCCTGAAATTCTTGCAAGGCTTGAGCATAACAACATCGTGCCGATCCTTTCGGTTCACGATGCCGAAGATGGCCTTCGGCTCATTTGTATGCCCTATCGTGGTGAATTGACACTTGATGATTTACTGGGCCACTCGGCTGACAAGGCAAACCAACGGCGTAGTGCAGCCGACCTGCTGACACTGATTCGCCAACACCCCAAAACGGCACAGGCGGTTTCTGGAACGCCTGATCGCGACGATGGCCTGGCCGACTTCCCGCAGAATGGTTCGTTTGAAGATGCCATTGCCTGGATTGGCTGCAAGCTGGCCGAAGCACTTGCCCTTGCACACAGAGAGGGCGTTTTTCATCGTGATATCAAGCCGGCGAACGTGCTGGTTTCGCTGAGATCAGGGCCGCAGCTTCTCGACTTCAATATGG
>JBJTRR010000387.1:0-1012 GCA_046076185.1 bacterium
CTGAAAACAAGCCAATGATGATCATGATGACGGCCACCTGGTGCGGCCCCTGTAAAATGCTTGAGGCCAATACCCTGACCGACGGCTGGGTGCAGCAGTTTATGAAGGATTTTGTGGTGGTTCAGGCCTATGAAGACAGGGAAGTCGAAAAACTTTACGACGGCAGTGCCTATCCGACTCTTGTTTTCACCGACAAAACCGGCAAGGAAGTGCATCGCACGCTTGGCTATCAGCCGCCAATTGCATTTTCAGGCAATATTCTCAAGGCCCGCAAGGAATTGAAATTGCCGGAAAACGCCGACCTGAAGGTGCTGGAAGAGAAGAAAGTTGTTAAACCACCCGTCGCAATGCGTCGTATTGGTGGTTAAGGAAAGGCTAAGAGAGCGATCACCCTTCTCTTTCAAGGGTGATCAGCTATTTCATTTGACAGAGGCTTTTATCATTTTATCATGAATCATTCATTAAGCCCGTGGGTTGCTTATTCTTTGCTTGTTGCCAGCGGTCTTACAGGCGGCCTGGGAGATATCTGGATTTACAACTGGGCAAAATCCGGCAAGCCACACTGGCTTTTCCTGGCCGGCTTTGTATGGCTGGCCAGCCTTTTTCTGTTCGGGCTACTGTTGAAATGGGATTCACGTACTTTCAGCGCGGCTTTTATGCTCTGCACAGTAATGCATGTCGTTTTGGTGATTATCTGCGACATATTGTATTTTGGCGGTCGATTGAATCGGCTGGAATGGGCTGGTATGGTGGTCGCAGCGATTGCTGTCGTCATGCTTGAAATCGGGCGAGAGTCTGCGTCTGCCGACCTCGAAGACTCTTCTGGTGTTTCAATTCAGATAACAAATCATGAAAGTAAATAAATATGCGAATTCATTCCATTTTATCGCCACGTTGCCGAGTGAGCGAATCAGTAATAAGCGGGCGGGGAATTTTTGCGATCGAGCCTTTCTCGGCGGGAGATCTTGTCGCCGTGTGGGACGGAAAAATATATTCAGTAGATGAAGTGAAC
>JBJTRR010000388.1:0-2447 GCA_046076185.1 bacterium
TCGTATTTCTCAATAATCACCTGCCCGCCGCCTGTGACTGTCATTGTGCCCACGGTGAATTGCGACTGATAAACCCCCGCACCGGCCACCTTGAACCAGGCCCATTTGGCATAAATTGAACCCTTCATGAAGACCTGTGAACCGGCGTTGGCCTGAATCTGGGCATTGTTTGTGTTGCGTCGTCGCTGAAAAAAGAGAAAATTGTAAAATGGCGATGTTTTATCAGTGCAGCCGGTAAAATTCACCGATCCGCTGTTTAAATTGATGTCGAGCGTGGCAAAGTTCACACTCTTGAGGTTATCCGGCGAGGCCGGCAGGCTGCAACCAGCGCCATTTGCGGGTGGCAGTGGGCCATCAACGGCACCATCAAGTTTATCCCAATAGCCGGGCGAAGTGTTCTGATAATTACTGCCCGTGAAATAAAAGAAGACATTATTACCAATGACAGTCGGCGAACCATTGATGCGCAGGCCCTGGTTTGGCGTTTTTGGCACCAGAATATAAGTGTCGGGGCTGAAAGTGACTTTTGCTGATCCAGTAATACTGATATCTTCATACAAGCCGGGTGTCAGGGTTGCCGTCTGGCCCGTGCTGTAAGAAACTTTTTTTGTGGTGTTCCAGTTCGTGATCGACGGTGTGTTTGACTGAACCGGGATGGGCAAAGTTCGATAGGGGTCAGGAAATATCGAGCGAATGTTGGCATAAAGCGGGTTTGGGGCACCGGCTGTAAAATTCTGGAAATTGGCAACAGTATCAACCCCGCCCCGCACAAGTGCCATTTCACATTTCATTGTGCCATTATTGGCCACGCTGGCACCATATTGCTGAATGCCCAGATTAGCCCAGTAGTTGTTCTGGTCATAGCCCGCGCCGCCGGAATTGTCGATCACGGCCCCTTCCACAATCAGTTGCGATCCGCCACTGACTTCAAGACCGGGCCGCAGGCATGGGTCAAGCGTAATCACGCCTTCACCCGTGACATGCGACTCCATGCCCGCAACGGCCCTGGCCTTGATGGTCGATGCTGATCGCGAAAAGATGCTTGAAAGAATGCCGGGGTAAGGGGCACTGACGACCACCTCAATAAATTTGGAATTACCGGCGTAAGGGCCGGAAAGTGGCGGGTTATTGATGGAATTGGTTGTTCCGGCATTCCAGCCGATGGTATGGCTTGCCGGATAGGTTGATGTCTTGATGAGATTCGCTGCCGAGACGCACTGGGAAGATGTGGCCCCGCGAATATAGCGATTGGCAACGGAAGTGGCCATTGAATCGGCCATGTTTTGCAGCCGTCGCTGGTTGTTCATGGCCAGGCCACCATCAACAATCAGGGCCAGCATGCCAATAATGCAAGGCATGACCAGGCCGACTAGCAGCAGCACAAAGCCCTGTCGATCATTACGGGTGTGGCTGGCGTGGCGAATCATGGCAGGCTTGCTCCGCTCTGACTGAAGTCAGTTTGTCTGATATCAATGCTGAATGATCTGATAAGACCGGCCACGAAGTGTAATCAGGCCAAAGCCAAGCTGGTCGAGAAAGACCGGGGCCCATTTCATGCTGGTTTCAACCAGCACGGCACTGCCGGGGTTGTTATTGCCTTTGGGCCATGAAAGTTTAATTGTCACCAGATCAGGCTTCAGGCCGGCCCGATACTGCTTGGCCACGCCTGCAATCGGGCTGGAGCTGTTCATTAATGTTGTGTCGGTCGTCGGGCCCCATGCCCCGCCATTGTAATTTGCGGTGGCAAATTGGCCGTGAATGATTGCCGCCCTGCCCACGCGGTGTGCCACATGGTTCAGTGCTTCCGTCTTCATGGTGGCCATGCTGAAATCAATGCAGCCAATAATTACAGTGCAGGTAAACCACAGGCCAATCGCGGCTTCGATCAATGTCGTGCCGCGCCGGGCATGTCTCGCCCGATTGCATTTCCATTGAATTTTGCCTGTAAGAATCATGGCCTGTTTGCCTTTATTGCATTAATCAGCGAATCTGGTCGGTGCGAAGGGTCAGCGAAACCAGCCCGGGGCGAGAATAGCCCTGCCATGGGATGACATAATCGGCCTGATAGGTCACATGCACCTCAATCGACCGAAAACCACTGGAATCGATCATTCCGTTGGCGGTGGAAGGCACGGGCACCGTTACATTAAGTTTAGAGGGGTCAAACCATGTGTAATACGCCATGGAATTTGAAATTGCCGAGCGAATTTTATTATTCCATGTGCTTTGCGTTGATAAATTCAGGGCCGTATTCGAGCCCGCCACCGCACCCTGGTTCACCGAATTATTCAGGGCCATGGTCACGATCAGAAACCGGCTGAGATCAATCGCCAGCACCATGACCAGCAGTAGAACAGGCAGAATAAATGCCATTTCAATCAGCAAAACGGCACGGCGGCCAAGGCTTGACTGATGCCGATGGAACCTTGAACCAGAACTGGAATTTG
>JBJTRR010000389.1:0-1311 GCA_046076185.1 bacterium
GAGTGATTCTACCAGACCTTTCAGGCCATCGAGTTTATCTTTGCGTGCGACAAGTGTCACGCCGGCTGACTGAACAATGACGACATCTTCAAGGCCGAGTGCGGCGATGAGACGGCCATCTTCGTTTGAAACGATACAGCCATTACAATCACTGAGATGGACATGACCTTGCGAAACATTGCCTGATGAGTCAAGTTTTTCAAGGTCACCAAGGGCCCGCCAATCTCCAACGTCGTTCCAGTCGAAAAGTACTTCAAGCATTCGAACATGATCAGACTTTTCCATAACGGCTTTGTCGATCGGTACACGTTCAAGACTCGGGAAGGTATTTTTTAATACATTCTGGAATTTATGAGTGCCGAAGGCGTCTTGAATTGGCTTCATCGCTTTGGCAAGCGTGGGGCGATATCTTTCCAGAGCATCAAGAATGGTCTGGGCTTTCCAGACAAAAATTCCTGAGTTCCAAGAGAATCGACCGGTTGAGAGAAATTCTTCAGCAGTAGCCCGGTCTGGTTTTTCTCGGAATTGAACGACGCGAAATAGACTTACGTTTCCGGGGTTGCCAATTTTTTCGCCGTGTTCGATGTATCCATATCCGGTTTCGGGCCGGGTGGGGCGAATGCCGAAGGTCACGAGTGCGGCTGGATCCTGCTCAATCACTTCAAGTGCCGACTTGATTGTACGGGTGAACGCGTCAGGCGGGCTGATGACGTGGTCAGCCGGCATAACGATCATGACGCCTTCAGGGTCGGCATGGCAGACACTCATAGCAGCCAGTGCAACGCAGGCGGCTGTATCACGTGGTGCAGGTTCGGCGAGCAGGTTGTCGAAAGGTATGGAAGGGAGTTGTCCGGCGATGGCTTCCACCTGATCAGCGCCAGTGACAACCCGAATCTGATCGGGCCCTACAAGCGGCAGAATTCTCTCGAAGGTTTGCTGAATCAATGATTTATCACCATGCAGCGTAAGTAGCTGCTTGGGGCGATTCCGCCGACTTTTGGGCCAGAATCTTGTTCCGCTGCCACCCGCCATGATGATTGCATGAAGCATCTTGAGACGTGATCTCCGTATCGCTTGTTCCAACTGGTCTGGTTACAGTCTATCCTGAGGTAGCCTGAGTGAACAGTACCGATTGGGTAAACTTTTTCGTTAACAGGGATTTGTAACGACCTTTATACAGCTTCAGAAGCTATAAGAAGAATCAAATTTAAATGACCAGGCCAAAGTATTTTTTAATTTCATTGATTCGATCTTCGTCGGAATGAGTTGACTGACGTGACAACTGGAGTTTCAATCTTTTATGCGTTGTTG
>JBJTRR010000390.1:0-3175 GCA_046076185.1 bacterium
GATAATGCCGGGCGGCATCAAGTTGCCTGGCTTCGCACTGGTCAAAAGTAAACGGGCTGGTCAATCCTTCGAGGAATGACCAGCCCGTTTTTTTACTACAAGAAAGTCTGGTGGATCACCAGATTCTGACACGTTGGGCGGCGGGTAGCCAAAGCTTGTCGCCGTCCTTCACGCCGAAGGCATCGTAGAATTCGGGCAGGTTGCGAATCACGCCATTACAGCGAAATTCAGGCGGCGAGTGCGAATCGACAGTCAGTCGGCGCAGCATTTCGGCATCACGATATTTCGTTCGCCAGATCTGCCCCCAGCCGATGAAAAGCCGTTGCTGGCCAGTCAGGCCATCAATCACGGGCGAAGGCTTGCCGCCCAGCGAGCGAACATAAGCCTTATAGCCAATGGAAAGGCCGCCCAGGTCGCCAATATTTTCGCCGATGGTCAATGCCCCGTTAACTTTCTGATCAGGCAACTGGGCCGGTGAAAAGCCGTTGTATTGCTCGATCAGCATTTTGGCACGTGCTTCGAATTCTTTGCGGTCCTGGTCGGTCCACCAGTTGTTCATGTTGCCGTCGCCGTCGAATTTCGAGCCCTGGTCGTCAAAACCGTGCCCGATTTCATGGCCAATCACCGCCCCGATACCGCCGTAATTCACAGCGTCGTCGGCATTCAGGTCGAAAAACGGTGGCTGCAGAATCGCGGCCGGAAAGACGATTTCGTTAAGGCCCGGGTTGTAATAGGCATTGACGGTCTGCGGTGTCATGAACCACTCGGATTTATCCACCGGCTTGCCCAGCTTGCCAAAGTTACGGGCCAGTTCATACTGGTTTGATCGGCGGATGTTGCCGACAAGGTCATCCCGGTTGATTTCCAGCGAAGAATAATCACGCCATTTGTCGGGATAGCCAATCTTGGGCGTGAATTTCGATAGTTTGTCAAGCGCCTTGGTGCGTGTCTCGGGGCTCATCCATTCCAGCCCGGTAATGCTTTCCCGATAGGCTTCCACCAGGTTCTGCACCAGCACCTGCATTCGCTGCTTGGCTTCGGGCGGGAAGTGCTTTTGCACATAAATTTTGCCAAGAGCCTCGCCCAGAGCCGATTCTACGGCTGATACGCCACGCTTCCAGCGGGGCCTTTGCTGCGGCGTGCCTGTCAGCGTTTTGCCATAGAAATTGAAGCTTTCATCAACAAACGCCTTGACCAGCAGTGCGGAATGCTCTCGCAGAACATGCCAGCGGGCCCACAGCCGCCAGTCTTCCGGCGCAACAGTGCCGGCCGATTTGGCCATCGCTTCAAAATAGCTTGGTTCCTGCACAATCAGGTCGCCCAGCTCGGCAATCGGCTTGCCGATGAAGGCCATTGACCAAGCCGACCAGTTGAAGCCGGGCGTGGCGGCAGCCAGTTCAGCGGCCGTCTTTTTGTTATATGTCAGCGTATCATCGCGGCGGCGAACGCGATCCCAATGGTTCTTCGCCAGGGCTGTTTCCACAGCCATAATGCGGGCCGCTTCGGCAGAAGATGCCTCAGAACCGGCGAGTTTCAGCACGTTGGCGATGTGGGCAACATAGGCCGAGCGGATTTTTTCAAATTTCGGGTCGCGATAATACGACTCGTCTGGCAGGCCAATACCACCCTGCTCTAGGTAAACGACATAGCGAGTTGAATTTTTGGCGTCGGTATTCACAAATGCGGAAAAGAGGCCGCCCGTGCCACGCGAGCCAAGCTGGCCCAGAACTTTGGGCAGGTCGGCGGCTGATTTGATGGTTTCAGTCAGGGCAAGATCGACCGAAATGGCTGAAAGGCCGCGTTTTTCAACCGTCTCTTCATCCATGAACGACGCGAAAAGGTCGCCCACCTTGCGGGCTTCACTGCCGGGTTCGGCATTGGCTTTGGCCGAGTCTTCAATAATGGCTTTCAGGTCGCTCTCAGCCTTTTCAGCCAGGGCGATGAAGCTGCCATAGGTGGCCCGTTCGGCTGGAATTTCGGTATTTTTCAGCCAGGCACCATTGATGTGGCGAAAGAAATCATCCTGCGGCCTCACAGTGGCATCTTTGGCAGAATTATCGACACCCGACTTCAAGCCGGGCTTCTGGGCCTGAAGGCGGCTATGCCCAAGGCCAAGGCCCAGCGAAACTGCAGCAAAGGCAAGGCTGCACAAGGGGAAACGTCGCATCAGATTTTGAGACTCCATTTTGGGTTGTTTGAGATATAGTTGCTGACAAGAGTTTATTCACTTTATTGATATTTCTGCCAGTGTCGATCATTTTTCGGTCAGATACAACTGACTTAAAAGTTAAAATTTCCAGGAAATTTACAGAGAGACAATCAGCTTAGATGCTTCTGAAACGAAGCAGAGAAATTTTGAACATTTTTTGGCCAGTTGCATATTGATCTGCCACGGCCGTTCTTTCATTCTGTAAAGAATCTGCCGGGATGGCTTTGTTCTGAAAAGTCTTCCTGCGGTTGTCTCTCCGATATCCGACTTTCTGTTAAATACCGAACGCACTATGAAATATTGTGCAGATGGTTCTTTTTGGCCTGAGGTTTACTCAATTGGTGGGGGGAGGTTTATCACAGTGATTCGATTCAGGAATTTATATTTAGCATTCTTTATGGCCCTTGCCGGCTGCGGTGGTGGCGATGGTCTTGATCGCCAGCCCGTGACCGGTCAGGTGGTGCTTGACGGCCAGCCGCTGAAGGATGCCGAAATTCTCTTTTTCCCGACTTCAAATGGCAAAGACGCCATTGCGACCGGGGCACACATTAGCAACGGGGCCTATACCATCTCGCGAGAGAACGGCCCAATTCCCGGCAACTACAAAGTTCAGATCACTGCGGCTGGTGGAGCCCAGGCCCCGCCTGCCAATGCCGACGCCATGCCCGGCACCGGCCCGATTCATGCCAAAGAGCTGATTCCCGCCAGATACAACGTGCAGACGACGCTTACGGCAGATGTCAAAGCGGGCGAAACCAACAAGTTTGATTTCACCCTCAGCACGAAATAATCTGTTGATCATATTGCCGGGAATTCGACCGGTTTCATTTTCGGCCATTGATTCAGCGTTCATTCATTCCATTCACGAGGTGTCAATTATCATGTAAGGAGCAAGAGAGCCATGATCCGTCATCGTCGGGGTTTTACACTGATCGAACTGCTGGTTGTGATTGCCATTATCGCTGT
>JBJTRR010000391.1:0-6286 GCA_046076185.1 bacterium
TGTTTTTAATCATTAATGCACAATTTGGCCATTTTTATAGTTTTTGCTACCAAATCATAAAACGTTTCAAAGAAGAAAACCTTTCGATCTAACGAGAGCCCAACAACGGCGTCTGAATGATATCGAGTATTTCTGGGTTCAAAATCTAAACCTGGCTTGTCTTTACGCCTGGATTCTGGTCATACTCATGGCAATTCTGCCAGATCAACAATCACAAGAAAGTGCTTTCCAGATGGTCCTGAAATCGGCTCAAGATCGACTCATGAACAACCCTGTTTTTCAACGTGCCGCAGTCTTGTCGGGCGTGCTTTTGCTGCTGGTTTCCCTCTCTTCGTTAAGCCTGGCTCAGGATGCCAAAAAAGCCGCCCCGGACAGCCGATGGCAGGCTGATTTTGAAGTTATAACCAAGGGTCTGGCCAAAGTAACCGCCCCGGGCTCGCCAGGTGCCGTTGCGGCTATCAACGACAACGCCTTTGTGATTGTGGCGGGAGAGGAATCAGGCACGCTTGTTCCGGTGGTTGCTGCTGGCGAAAGGCCAGGGCCGAATCGTGGCCGAATCGTTGTTCTGGGTCACGATGGCTATCTTTTTCGTCAGGCCCTGGAAGTGGCTGATACCGGAAAGCTGGTTGATCGGCTGGCTCGCTGGGCTGGCAAAGTGCCGGCCGGGCAAGGGCAGGGCACTCTTGGAGTTGTCGGCCGATTTGACGTTGAGCCGGTTTTTGCGGCCGCTGGCTGGCAGGTGAAGCTCATTTCCGGCGACTGGACACGCTCGCTTGATGGCGTCAAAACCCTTCTGATCACGGCTGGCGATGTGACGTCGCCCGCACAGGCCGAGGCACTCAAAAAATACTTGAATCAGGGTGGCGGCTTGGTTTTCGGCATCACTGGCTGGGGTTGGGAGCAAGTCACAGGCCAGTCTCTGACGAATGACCTTGTCATCGGCCCTCTTCTGGCAGAAGCCGGGCTGGCGGTGACCAATGCCTTCGCTTCGCCCACAGTGGCCGGCGGATTTGGCGTTCTGCCCTTTGTTGAAGCAGAAAAAGCCCATGCCGGGCTGGCTCTCAGCCGGCTTGGATCGACCATTCGCGAGCAATCAAAATGGCAACCCGGCGAGGCCAGGCAAATCGGCTCGGCCTTGTTAATGGCCGCCAGGTCCACCCGTGCCGACGAACCTTCATTCCGCCGCCCGCTCACATCCCTTCTGGGCCAGTGGCCACGACGCGAAATCTCGGCTGCGAAACCCGTCGGCCAACAGGATATTCAGGACAGGCTGGCCATTCAGGTCGATTTCGAGCTTGAAAAATCCAGGCCCGCCAGCCAGATTGGTGCCAACCCCAGCGCCCGCATCTTCCCGGGGCCGGTTGACGAAAAAGCCCCGCGAATCAGCAAAAAACTCACGATTCAGGCAGGCTCCCGCGGGCGAATCGCCACCGCCCTTTACGCACCTGCTGGCGGGGTTGTCGAACTCAAGCCGGTTGGCGGCGCATTTCCAGCCGGTCTGCAGGTCAGAATCGGGGCACACAGCGATACCACCTGGCATCTCGACCGCTGGGAGCGACACCCCGAAATCAGCCGCACTTGGCCCCTGGCTGCCGGAACGGAACCAGTCAAAATCGCCAGCGGTTTCGGCGGGCTGATCTATCTGGAAAATGGCCGGCCCCTGGCCGATCCGCTTCAGGTGGAAATCAGCGGTGCGGTGGAAACCCTGCATTTTCAGTTGGGTGTAACAACCCCTGACGAATGGCAGAAGCTGCGGGAATCGGCCGCCGCACCCTGGGCTGAACTGGTTTCGCGGCATGCCGGGCTGGTTCTGCCACTGGCAAGTGTCAAGAACCTTGATGACCCGCGGCCGCTGCTTGAGCAATGGGATCGGGTGATTGAAGTGCAGGATCAGTTGGGGCCCTTAAACCCGCCTTACAAGCCCATTCAGTGGGTGGTGCCTGACCAGCAGATCTCGGCGGGCTATATGCATTCAGGCAACCCGATTATGACTTTTCTCGACGTTGTGCCGTTTTTCAGCAGGGCTGAGCGGCTTCTGGCCAGCGAGCCCGGCGGCGTGAGCTGGGGCATTCTTCATGAAATTGGCCATAATCGCCAGCGCGGGGAATGGACCCCCGACGGCCTTGGCGAAGTGACCAACAACCTCTTTGCCCTCTATGTCTATGACAAAATGCTGGGCCAGCCTTCTTCCGGCCACCCCGGACTATTGACAGGTGAAAAACGGGCAGCCGCCCTGGCCGCCTATCGCAAGACCGGCCCCGATTTCAACCGGTTCAAAAACGACCCGTTTCTTGCCCTGGCGTTCTTTATGGGCGTGCAGGAAAAGTACGGCTGGCAGCCCTTTATCAACTACTTTGCCGAGGTTGAAAAACTCCCGCGCGGCAGCCGCCCCCGCACTGAGCAGGCCCGCTGGGATGCCTGGCTCCTTGGCCTCTCAAAGCACGCCAGGAAAGACCTTGGGCCCTATTTCAAAGAGTGGGGCATTCCCGTAAGCCAGCAGGCACTTGAAGCCGCCGCCAGGCTTGATGCCTCGGCCAACCCCTGATCACCGGAAGAAACCATTTCTTGGTTGACAATAGTCTGAGTGCCTTCTCACCCCGCTTTTTTGAGGAAGCCTGGTATTCCTGGCTGGCCGCTGGCGGGCGTGGGCAGCTCGACGGGCGTAATCCGGTCTATTTTCCAGTCGCCATTTTTCTCGCGCCGGAAGCCGAACGACCAGCTTGACGTGGTCGGCGGAAAGTTGATCGCCGAGCCACCCAGTGGCGGATTCCAAGTGCCCGAGCAAAGCACTTTGAAGTCAGCCGAGCCCCGGCCAGTGCGTTTGCCGGCATTGACTTCAATCGACCTTACGGAAAGCATGTCAAACTTGATCTGGTCAAGGGCTTCACGCAAGAGCGTCTTGCCCAGCGGGTCGCTGAATTTCACGCCGGCAGGCAGGCCCGGCTGCTGATACACGGCATCAGGGGCCAGCAGCAGGCGCATGGCTTCCAGGTCATTGCGTTTTACGGCACTGGCCGACTGGGCCACCATCGCAGCCAGTTTTTCGCGGTCGGTCGTCCAGAAGTGGTCGATCAGCAATAAGCCCCCAGCCAGGCCCAGCAAAATCAGGGCCCTGATCAAATTTCGGCCGTTCTGCGTGATCGCCAGCATCACCAGAAACAGCGAGCCGACCGCGAGCAAAGCAAAGACAACCGGCCAGGGATTTTCCGCCAGAGTCGTTTCGATTGCATTCATGACCGAACCCTCCGGAATAGCGAGAAATTGTTGATCATGCAAAAGCCGAATTCGCCAGATGCCGCTGGATAGTGCTTCTGGCCACTGCTCTGCCACGCCCTGTATCGTACATGGGCCCCCCGCCAGCGCAAAGCAGTGAAACCTGATTCTGTCGAGAAATACTCTCTCTGCATGTCTTCTTTTATTGTCGCCCCATAGTCAAGCCTCTGGCAAGGCCCAGTTAATAAAGTGGTTTTGAAGACGGAAATCATGGTATTAAAGATAATTAAAGATATTATATTATGTTTATATGTCAAATATTTTTTTACTTTATCGGGCAGGATGGGCACTTTCACAGCCCATCCCGCCCCGAGAGTGCGTATCACTTCTTTTCATCAGGCGTGAGCTTGTTGCCGGCATCCTGCAGGAGCTTGCCTACCGCCGAAAACAGGCTGCCGACAGTCTGGCGTGTCAGTTCGACACCTGTCTGCACTGATTCCCTGCCCAGTGTCAACGGGTGCTGGTAAGCGGCCTCAAATGCCTGCTGAAGGGCCGGCAGAACTGAGTCCTGCGCTGCAAAGGCATGTGTTTTCAGGTCGCCAAGCTGGCTGGCCGTGAGGTTTTTGATCTTGCCCAAGGCGTCAACCATCGTTTGCGAATACATCTCTTTGAGGGTGCCCAGGTCGCCCACAAATTTCTGCATGTCATTATCAGCAAATGCCTTACCGCTTGAGACCGACTCGCTCACGGCCATTTTGGCAGCCAGTGCGGCCGATGAAACGCCATCGCTCAGGCCGTCAATCACCTGTCGCAGGGTGCTGTTGGGGTCGGCCGGCAGCGACTGGTTTACGGTTGTCACGGCCGAGTCCATAATTGATCTGGCCAGCCCCAACAGCCCTTCGCCGCTGGTCTGGGCCTGTTCAGCCCCCAGGGCGACGAGGTTGGCAATTCGCTCGCGAATTTTCGTGCCATCGCTGATAATCGCGGCGGCTTCCTGCTTCACCTGTTCGTTCACGCTCTGTTCTTCCGCCATGGTTTTTCCCTTTGTTCAGTGGTCTCTTGCGGCTTGCCGATTGTTTCATTCTATGCCCCGACAGCCCCGAAAAAACAGGCCGGCGTGTGGCGATTTTCCGGCAAACCGTGTCAGTCATCCTTCTTTTTGGCTTTTTTGGTTTTGGTCTTGGCTTTGGTTTTTGCTTCGGCGGCTGTGGCTCTGGCCGCTATTTCCAAGGCTTCAGGCCGGGCATCGCGATATTTGTCGATGGCCTCGGCGAGCTTTTTGGCAGAAGCCTGGGCCGGGCCGGTCAGGCTGGCGACTTCCATCGGGCTTTTTTCCATCGGGTCAGCCTGAAGATCAAAAAACCGGCCATCGCGATAGAGTTTATAGTGATGATCAAAAGCGTATTCCGTGATTTTCAGATCAGCGGCATCACCCTGACGCGGCGAATACCAGTGATAAAGCCATTCGCGAGGGGTGCCTTTACCGCCCTGAACCTGCGGCAGAAAGCTCACACCGTCTGTCGATTGTGGTATTTCAATTCCTGCCGCCTGGCAGATGGTCGGCAGAATGTCAACGCTGCTGATCAGGTCGGCACTCACCCGGCCTGACTTAATCACTCCCGGCCAGCTTACCACCAGCGGAACATGGGTGCCATTGGCTTTTGTCGTGCCCTTGCCGCCCTGATAATCAGCCCCCTTGAAGCGGGCTTTAATGGGCTGGCCTGTGCCATTATCGCCCAGAAAGACAATCAGGGTGTTTTCGCGAATGCCCAGCTCGGCCAGCCTGGCATCAACCCGGCCCACCATTTTGTCCATGAAGTTGGTCATGTCGGCAAAATGTTTCACGTTATTGAGAACGTCTTCGCCCATGGCTTTGGGGTCGAAGTCGCTGCTTTCGGGCGTTGGCTGAAAGGGCCCGTGCGTAAGCATCATGGGGTAATAAAGGAAAAACTCTTCATCCTTATGCCGGGAAATGAAATCAAGGGCGAAATTGTTGACCAGCTCAGGCCCATATTCGCCATCTGTAAAATTCAGCTCTTTGGCATTATGCTCAAGGCCCGGGTTGGTGTATCGCGGCGGGCGGCGGGTGTGCTGCCAGAGATACGACTCGTCAAAGCCGAAATGCTGCGGCGAATCAGGCTGCTGGCCAAGCTGCCACTTGCCGCAGATGCCGGTTTTGTAGCCGGCTTTTTTGAAGAGGTTGCCAAATGTTGATTCGCTTCGTGCCAGCATGCCGAATCGCACGTAATTACGTATATTATGCTTGCCTGTCATGAGTTGCACGCGGGTGGGCGTGCAGAGAGGCTGCACATGGAGATTTTCAAACCGAACGCCGGCAGCGGCCAGACGGTCGATATTCGGGGTTTTATAGGATTCGCCGCCATTGGCCGTGATACATTCATAGCCAAAATCATCGGCCATGATCAGCACCACATTTGGGCGCCGGGCTGCGGTTTCCGCCGCAGGCAGGCCTGAAGCAGCCGTCAGGAATGTGGCCAGAGCAAATGCAATCAGGCAATGCAATCGAGACATTTTCATTATTCTCCGTCGTCGTCAGCGGCTTTTCTGGCCCTGGCCTTCTTTTTGGGAATGTCGGTTTTGCCATCGTTTTTGGTGGGCATGGCGGCTTTGACATCGGCTCGCCAGGCGATCAGCCGGTCGTGCAGTTCGTGGGTTTTTTCAGGGTTTTGCTTCGCCAGATTTTTGGTCTCGCCAATGTCGGTGGCCAGGTTATAAAGCTCCAGCCGGCCATCTTCATGAAATTCCATGAGCTTCCAGTCGCCGCTTTGCACCAGGCTGACGGGCGTGGTTCGCCAGGCATTTTCGCCTGCCCCCAGATAGCCGGGAAAGTGCTGAAAAATGGCTGTGCGGTCAAGTTTCGCCGAAGGGTCGCGAAAGAGCTTCACCAGGCTTTCGCCGTCAAGCACCTGCCGCGGCCTGGTGGCACCGGTCAGTTCAAGAAAGGTCGGGTAAAGATCAACGTGAATGGTTGGCACGCCACTGGCAGTGCCGGGCCGGGTTATGCCCGGCCAGCGAACTATAAACGGCTCGCGCGTGCCGCCTTCATAAATTC